>NZ_CP100390.1:600000-900000 GCF_026016465.1 Alkalimarinus alittae | reverse complement strand
GGCACCTCATTCGAACTTTCTGACAACGATAGAGTTAAGCTTGAACGTGCAGTTTTTGACTTCCTAAAAACCCATTACGCAGGCATGTCGCTCCAGTTTTGGGGTCAACCGTTTGAACAAATAGACTTTGAAAACCGTTTAACCAATATTATCTATTGGGTCAATAAAGCAACCAAGCACCATGCGTCACTTTACCCTGTAGACCCTATTTGGGTACTGTCTCAAATTAAGGCCGAGTCTCTATTCTGTGAGTTTGCATTGTCTCGCTCACTAGCAGCAGGCATTTGTCAATTTATGCCTTATACAGCTAGAGTTGGGCATCAAATGATTGTGGCAGGCGACCTTCCCAAACATCATCTAGCCCCATATAAAAAGCCTGAGCTTGCTGGCTCATTAGAGCAGTATAATGCACTGATTAAAGAACGAAGCGCATTTATCAATAGCAATAAAAGCGCAAAATCGTTTAACCTTGAAAAAGCCCTGAGCTATATGGCGCAAGGACAAAGTGCCTCCGAAGAAGCTCAAGCGCAGTTGAACTACATGGCTAAAATAAGTGAGATCAACATCGCGATTAGCCAAGCTAAAGAAAATTATATTGATTACCTAGAAACCAACATCACTGAACTAGGTCAACGGGATTTATTTGGCCAAACTGCATTTTTTAACCAGTTTGACGAACGATTCACTTACCAAAAACCTATTTTTGCCATGGTTAAAATGCTCGCAAACGCATTAAGGGTTAGAAGCGGAAATATTCTTTCAGCTTCTGCTGCCTACAATGCAGGACTTTCTAGGACTTGGACCAACCAACCCATATACACCCAGTATGGGTTACTGCCAGCATACGAAGAGACAAGTACCTATATCAGTAAAATTATTGCAAACTATGAAGAAATTGCTCAGCGCTATCATTCAGCTTAAAGCAATGTATTGTTATTAGCCTACACTAGAGGCGACCGTATAATAAAGTAACCTTAACACCTAACGGATATTGAGTTACACATGCCTAATCGACAGCAAATATGTATTGTTATATTGATGACGCTAGTATCTACGTTTGCCATGGCGAAAACGCCCCTTGGCGAAGCGCGTGACCCTGAAGCCGCCACAGGTACCCAGTTAAAGTCTTCTGTAAAGTCAGAAAAATTTATGGTCGCCGCAGCAAATCCTTATGCGGTCGAAGCCGGTTACCGAGTCCTTAGCGAAGGCGGAAGCGCAGTAGACGCAGCTATAGCCGTACAAATGGTACTAACCCTAGTAGAGCCACAATCATCAGGTATTGGAGGTGGCGCATTTCTTCTCCACTGGGATAACAACACCCATCAACTCACTAGCTGGGATGGCCGCGAAACGGCCCCTTCAGCGGCGACAAGTGCGCTATTTATCGATTCAAAAGGGCAACCTATGAACTGGTGGGATGCCCTGGCAGGTGGCCGTTCTGTGGGCGCCCCTGGTGTCCTCGCAGTACTCGCTAAAGCCCATCAGAAATACGGGAAACGCCCTTGGCAATCCCTTTTCAAAGAAGCCATTGCATTATCAGAAAACGGGTTTATAGTATCAGAACGCTTACACCTGCTTGTCGCCAAAAAAACCAACCCTGCTCTGGGCCGCTACGACACTGCCAGAGATTACTTTTACCCCGACGGAGAGCCGTTAAAGTCCGGCGCACTTCTTCGCAACCCTCAGCTGGCCGCCACGTTAAAAACAATTGCAGCACAAGGCTCAAAAGCATTTTATAGCGGCGCAATTGCCAAAGATATTATCGCTTCTGTGCAAGGCGCTAACGATAACCCAGGACTACTCACAGAAGCAGACCTTGCCTCATACCAAGCAAAAGAGCGCCCCCCAATATGCGCCCCCTACCACCATTACAAAGTCTGCGGCATGGGCCCGCCAACATCAGGAGGCATTGCAGTTTTACAAATATTAGCATTACTTGAGCCCTTTAACTTAAGCGCCTATGAACCCATGAGTCCCGATGCTATCCACTTATTCAGCCAAGCTTCACGCCTCGCTTATGCTGACAGAGATAACTACATTGCCGACAGCGACTTTGTTAACGTCCCTGTAGAAGGCCTACTAGACTCAGATTATTTAAAGCAACGATCAAGTCTGATTAATATAAAAAAGGATATGGGCATAGCACCAGCAGGCAACATCCCCAGCAGCACTCGTCATTCAAAAGGCCAAACACTCGCACAGCCTTCAACCTCTCATATTTCAATTGTCGACCCGTTTGGAAGTGCGGTTTCAATGACCTCCAGTATTGAAATGGCGTTTGGATCAACACTCATGACCCGAGGCTTTTTGCTCAACAACCAGCTCACGGATTTTTCTTTCCGCAGCAAAAAAGAAGCGCTCCCAATAGCCAATCGTGTCGAGGGTAACAAACGCCCACGCAGTTCGATGTCCCCAATTATGGTGTTTGATCAGAACAATCAGCTATTACTGGTAATTGGCTCTCCAGGTGGTAGCAGAATTATCAACTATGTTGCTAAATCCATCATAGGCATTTTAGACTGGAAACTAGATATTCAACGCGCTATTGACCTACCCAACATAACCAACCGTAACGGTACCACAGACATAGAGTTAGACACCTCAGCCACCAACCTAAAACAGGTATTAGAAAATAGAGGGCACACGGTAAAAATACGTGAACTTAATAGTGGACTGCATGGCATATTAGTGACACCCCAAAGCTTAATCGGTGGCGCTGATTCACGAAGAGAAGGTATTGCAAAAGGGCTATAACAACCCAGCCTGATTAATGGTACAAACGAACAATTATTGTAAAATAAATGCAATATCAACTATTTTTGAAAAAATTGACATTTACTGCCTGTAATTAATCACAAAGCATCTTACTGCACGCTAAATCTAACCATAATGAATTATCCGATCGTCGAACAATCCATTATTTCACTTATATTTCAACAAGATACAACTAAAAACAAGTTAAAACAAAGGGCTTAATGATACTATTTAGGCCTACCTCCTTAGTCGCGAGTTAACATTAAGTCAACAGAAAAACTTCTCAGATACAAATTCTAGGTTGAACATACTAGCATTCTTAACTATATTGCTCACTTTATAAACTTAATCAACCCCAGAGTCACAATATCTATGCCTGAAAACATCACAATTGACCTAATTGAAAAGCTCGAAGAGATCACTAAAGACGACGAAATTAAAAAGTTAAAAAAGTTGCTACAAGTGGCTGACCAAAAAGCCGGTGCTGCTGAGAAAAAAGCAGATAAAGCGACTCGCTCTACAGCAGAATCAAACAAACTTCTTGAGCGTGCAAAAAGCCAAGTTGCAGAGCAACGAAAGAAAAACAAAACGCTTCAGTCTGCTTACAATCAATTAAAACAGACAAGTGATCAAAACAAGCAAAAGCTCGATGCTGCACTAAAAACTATTGAAGAGTTTGAAGCTGCAGAAAAGAGTGACGACGAATAATTTGATGTAGGCCATCAAGTAAACTACGTTTAATTGTTTCGTATTAAGTTGCTATACCTTTCTTACTCTCTATGAATAAGAGGGGCTTGGGTTTATGGATATCTAAAGCAGCTAAATTGAAAAGATGTATTCTGATCTAACATAAATTTAACAAAAGACAGACCTCCTTCATGCGATGGCCCCACTTTCTTATCATTCAATGCCTTCTTATTTTAGCTGTTGGCGCTGTTGTCTATGCGCACAAAGATAACGTAATTGTCTTCAAAGCCCCGCCCGAGTCTCTCGCTCAATGGTACAAACCTGAAAACAAACGCCAAGTATGGCTGCACACTATGTTTAGTCTGCGCCGTGAAATGCAGGCAGTAAAGTACTATATAGAAACCGGCGATGTAGAACGCCTCGATAAGTGGGTTAACAAGCTAAGCGAACATTACTTTAAAATAGGTGACATGGTTCCTGAATGGTCTTCATCACTCGAGCCTGAAGCGATGCTTTCTCTCGTAGCCAATAGTAAAAACCGGCAGTTCGACGAAGCAACCTATATGCTGGAGAAAGTAAGCAACAGTTGCGATTCATGCCACCAAGATTTCAGAGTCACGACAGCCATGCGATTCCGCGCTCCGGACTTTTCGTCTATTGACATCACGCCGGCTAGCACAGCCCCCACCATAACGCCTGCTCCGGTTCTGTTTCGCGCTCACATGAACGAACTTACTGAGCAAGTTAACCAGATCAAGATATTTTCTGAAGACGGCCTCAACACACAGGCGCTCTCGGCTTACGCAGAGCTTAGCGATGGGTTAACCATGCTCGGCAACACTTGTTCAGATTGCCATAAAGAAGGCTCTCAGGTGTTTCCTAGCGATGCTATTAAGCAAACAATGGCAAAACTAGAAGAAAGCTTGCACGGCGGAACACTTAAAGATCAAGGAAGGTTTTTAGGAACATTAGCAGTACAGGCATGCGCAACCTGCCATGGAACTCATAGACTAGCCTTCGACATGAGAAATCAAATGGCTAGCGAGCAAAAATGGTTGGAGCTAATAAAGCATTAACGTTATTACGCCGGTGCACTATCGAATAGCGACGACAAGGAGACCACATGCCAAAAGTAACAGTAAAATTTGAATACGAAAAAGAGACCAAGAATAGTGTTCGCTACAAAGAAGCACCCGCTGAAGGCAGTGCGCCTATAGTCGGCTCGCTTTATGTGCAGAAGTGGTTTGCTGGAAGCACTAAGAATTTAGAAATCACTATTGATAAGAAAGATTAAGACACGATTATCTTTCTTATCAATAATCGCCTGCTAGTTTAGCTTATTTTGATCATTAAATACTTTAATCTGACCAAAAGAGTTAAGCAGTATGTTCATGGGAAGCGGGCGATAAAACAAAAAACCTTGTACATACTCAACCTTACGACAGCGCAAGAAATCAAACTGCGCGGTTGTTTCTACGCCTTCTGCAATAACATGAATATTCAGTTCACTCGCCAAACTAATGACTGACGATGTTATGGCTTGGCTTTCACGGTCTATTTCTAACCCCTGTATAAATGATCGATCTATCTTTAAGTAATCTACAGGTAGTTTTCTCAAATAGTTGAGAGACGAAAACCCCGTACCAAAATCATCCAACGCGATAGTAACGCCCAATTTACGAATTTTTTGGATCAGCAATATAACCGCATCTAAATCTTCTAAGAAACAGCTCTCTGTAATTTCTAATTCCAAAAGATGGGGAGGAAAGCTCTCTTCAGTAAGAATATCCGTTAATGTTTTGTAAAAATCTGGATGCCTTAACTGTTTGGTTGAAATATTAACTGCGATGTTTATTTTCTTGCCATCATTCAACAATTGAGCCGCAAATCGACAAGCACGCCTTAACACCCATGTACCAATAGGTATAATCAAGCCTGAATCTTCTGCGATAATGATAAAATCAGCTGGAGGTAACAACCCAAGCGTGGGATGCTTCCAGCGAATCAAGGCCTCCACCCTCAAACAATCATCACCTGAGATACTAATTTGAGGCTGAAGGTGTAGCACAAACTCTTCCCGCTCAATCGCATCAACCAACTCACGTTCACGCTGTAACTTATGCGGGATCTCACACTCCATTGCAGGGTCATAAAAACGCGCCTGCCCTTTGCCTAACTCTTTAGCCGCATACATAGCCAAGTCAGCTTGCCTGACCAACAATGTAGGGTCAAAGTTAGACTCAAAGCTTGTGGTTATACCTATACTGGCGGTCATAGAAATAGACTGCCCATTAACAAATAACAGTTCATGAATAGATACAAGCAAACGATCTGCGATAATGCTAAGTTGATCGAGCTCTTCAATATAACGAACCAGTACAACAAACTCATCTCCACCGAGATGAGCAACAAAATCATGGTGTTTAACACCGCGCGAAATTCTTGACGCGATAGCACTTAACAAAAAGTCCCCCGCTTGATGCCCTAGATCATCATTCACCCGTTTAAAATAGTCGAGATCAATATACATCAAGCCAATTCCGAGACCGTCTGTAAGCCCCATCTCAGCTACATTATAAATGTGCCGCCAGAAATGCCGACGATTAGGTAAGTGAGTAGTAAAGTCATATCCACCATCCCCATCTACTATAGCGCCTGTATTACGAAATTCAGTAATATCATTTGCCACACAAACATAGTGCGTAATCTGACCATCTGCTTCTTTTATAGGCCCTATGGTCAAGCGAACCCAGCGATCAGCACCGCTGCCGCTCTTACTTTCAAATTCACCTTCCCAATATGAGCCATTCTCGATGACTCGCTTTAATTCAGGGTATTGTTTCTCTGCCTCAGAAACCCACTGATCAAGTAGTGATATTCTTTTTAGATCGACTTCATTATCCACCTGATAGATATCAATAAGTGCTTTATTGATCATTTCTATCTGGCCGTCTGGCTGGCAGATCATCACCGCTGAAGTATGTTCTTTGACGCTATCAGCAACTCCCTTAATCGAGGCGTCCTGCAAAATATGCCGCTCGATGTCACTCTGCAGCTCACGTTGCCGCTGATTGAGTTCAGATACCAGTTTTTCATTCAATAACGCGATATCACGCGCCTTTTGATAAACATCATGATGCTCGGTAAATGAAGAGGTGTGATTTTCTATCAATAAAATAGGGGCGCCATTCACTGAGCACGCTTTAGCTTCTAGTCGATATTCAAAACCAGACGTGTCTGTTTCTGTCCATATGCCTGACCGTGCTGTTTTGGCCCCCAAATCTTCCCAAGCTAAAGCGGCATCAACCAAAAAATTTTCAATAAACGGGAAGGCATAACACAAGCTCTCAGACTCAATCAAAGCACTATCTTCTGAAAGCGGATACGACAGCGACCCTAACAGCGCTTTAAACCAAGTGCATTGAGTATTAACCAATTTAAAGGCAGCATCACTCTCTCTTAGAAGAACTACGACCCCCATCTCCTCAATAACCCCTTCGAGTATGCTCATGGTGCCTCAGGTACTCCTGAGCCTAGGCCCATTTTGTGAATCATCATCTCAAATGCTAGCTCAACGTTGTACCCTGTTTTGGCACTTGATTTTATGATGGTAATGCCTAGCTGCTCTAAGCCTTCAATATCTGATTCGCTGATTTTCCATTCGTATGTCATATCGCTTTTATTTAACAACCCAAGAATAGGCACACCAGGAAGCTGCTCCCACAACGTCTTTGTCAGTTCCGCTGCCATATCAACACTTTTTGGTCTTGTGCCATCAAGCACTAAAAAAATACCCGCCGCACCTCTAAGGTAACTAGGCTTAAGCTCAGTAAATACATCAACCCCTTCGATATCCCATATCATTAATTGGATTTGATCGTCATTTACCTGCATCTTCTTTTTAGATATTTTGACACCAATCGTTGTGAGGTAAGTATCGCTAAAGATACTCTCTACAAAACGGCGTACTAGACTTGTTTTACCTACAGCAAAAGGGCCTACCATACATACTTTTTTGGTGATTAGTTTACTCACCGGTGTCACCTGAATTGATATCCATATCACTCTCCTCTTCTGCTGCGGACTCTAAACGGGGTTCCTGAGCTTCTTCAAGCGCCTCGTCTAAGCCCTCTAAGTGATGCGCGCCCTGCTCCTTATGGGAGTATAGTACTTGAAGCGTCACTCTGCGCTGAGCCTTATCAGAAATGCGATCAAGATCAACATTCCCAGCGCCCCATGCCACAGTTATGTCGGCTGATACTGCATTTTCAGTGAGCATAGACCTAACACCATCTGCTCGTTGTTGACTCACAGTATTACTCCCAAAAGACGACCCGATACTATCCGCAAACCCCATCACTAGAATTTGTAAGTCCGGTACACCCATGTCAGCCGCTTTTGTCTCTAAACTGTTAATGGTTTTCACAACCTTGGGAATTTTTAGCAACTCATCGCCCGACAATATTGATTGATTGGGCTCAAAATAAAAAACAGTATTACGGACCTGCTCTACTAACAATTTAAACTCATCCAAATCACTTAGACTCTCTTGGACCACGTCCAATTTTACCGGCTCTATAACGGGCATAGGCCCCATATGCACAACAGTATCACTCACCTGAAGGTCGACCATTTTGCTACTTAACCAATCAGCCCGACTCTCTTTTTCGAGCTGATTTAATAGATCAACAGTAACAATACCGGCCTGCCGAGAATCTGGGCTGCGTATAACTTTAACATGAAGAACACTTTCTTTTGGTTCGGCTGATAGCACGATATAGCCGGGTTCATTGTTAATTAGATGCTCTAGCACTGAATATTGTCGTTCAATCTGCCAGAGTTTAACGCTAGAAATAACACCATAAACAATCGCACAACCTATCAAGATGATGGCCATCCAAGGTTTACGCTTTTCCCTTGCTTGAACCTTTTGTGACAGTAGGCATTCAGATAAAGCCGGGGTTGTTTCATCAAATGGTGCTCTATCACCCTCAAAATGACTCAATTGATGACTAAACTGAGCATGAATGGTTTCGATGGTCGTATTGGCTTTTAACGTTAGTTCATCGGATGCAGAACCCCTTACCGCCAGTGCTAAAATAGCATGCGGCCCTACATTAAGGTGTATCTCAAAATCGCCTAAACGAACCCGTTCCAGGGTCTCGTCGCCTGCAGAAAAGGAGTCAGAAACAAAGTCTCCAATAGCCGTCAACATACTAGAAACCAGTTCAGGATCTTGAATCTCTACTTCTGGAGCTGCCACTGAATTTAACAATAACCCCGTTTCTCGGTGAACTAATAACACCTGCTCAACACGATACTGCGTTGTCTGTAATAAAACATACTGAGCATATGGCATACCCGCACGCCATGCCCGCACACGCCAATTTAACGATCCAAGCGTTAAACTTTTTTCAAGCAAGTTATTGAGAGACTGAACCATTTCAGCTAACGCTGATGCTACCGCTTTCCTAATCGAAGGCCCCATAATGGGGAATAGAACATGTGTAATACGGGTCGGATTTTGCTCTATCGACTTTTCAATAGCCTGATCGACAACCGGCGACAAAGCATCACACAATTCAGCCTGCGTCGTGAGTTTAATCGCCTCAGGCAATACTTCAGATACACGCTGTAATTCTTCTTCTTTCGAAACATAGCGCTGCAGTGCTGATGAGTAATCATCACCTAATAACAATTTTCGAAGTCTTAGATAATCATTGTCGGACTCAATATGCCCATTACCTTTATCTATCTCTTCAATAGAGCTGTTTCCTTCACGTTGTGACATATTAGCTGGATTCACTTTCCAGACTATTTGCCATATTTACGAGCAGTTCAGCTAAAGTCTTTCTATCTGTTTTACGATCAGATAAATCGCCCGATGCATTACCTAACTTTTCAAGAACGTCTTTATATTTGCCTTCCATATCCGCAGCTAACTTTTCAGCTTCAGCAAACAGTTGTGACTCTAATGAATCTTGAGCCGCTAACGTTTGCTTTTGGAATGAATCAAGCTCTTGCTGTAGCGAAGTAACCTCACCCTCAAGCAATGCATCTCGGCTTTGAGCGTCTTCATTTAACTGAGTAACATGTGAAGACAAGTCGTCCAGTTTATTGCTCAAGTAAGTTTTAAGCTCTTTAATTGACTGGCTTATCTGCCGATCCATTTCTGTAAACCGCTGATCATTATGACGACTCAATGTCTCAATGGTTTGTCGAACTTCTGCCACTTGCTGCCCAAACAGCAACTGCTGAATCTCTCTTAATTGAGCTTGAGGATCCATCATATCTGGGTTTTTTTCGGTGTCTTTCTTATTGCTTTTTTTAGTGGTCGAGGCACTCATTTATTACCCTACTCCTTTATATTTAAGCAAAACGCTTAGGCGATTCATCCCCATCAACCCTTAGCTAAACACACTTAAGAATGAATAACCGCCTAGCAATAAACCGCTAACGTTTTTAATAAGTGCTAATGGATAAGAATAATGATCAAAGCCGCACGCTCTGAAACTATAAATAAGTATAGACAATACTCAGAAAAGTGAAGATTCTTTGACGAAACAGCTAAATAGAACTATAAAAACACTCTTATTCATCACCCAAACCACCTTCAAGGGCTCCCTATGCGATCTATTGTGCTTTGTTTAGCAACAACAGTAGTGATTTCATCATCAGTATTAGCAGATGTGTCACCAAGCACTACCGTCTCCCAGAACGGCCTTATAAGCATCAAAAGCAACCATGACGCTAAAACCACAACGGATAGGCTTATTAGCACGCTAGACAAAAAGGGCATGAACATCTTTGCTAGAATTAACCATGCAGAAGGCGCAGCAAAGGTAGGCGAGGCATTACGCCCTACTGAGTTAGTTATTTTTGGCAACCCAAAGGTTGGCACACCGCTGATGCAGTGCGGACAGAGTATCGCTATCGATATGCCACAGAAGGCATTGATATGGGAAGATGAACAAGGGGTAGTTTGGTTTTCTTATAACGATCCTATTTATATCGCTCAGCGCCACAGCATTAAAAATTGCGAAAAAGTCATCGATAAAATCAGTCAGGCGCTTTCGAACTTTTCATTGGCGGCCACTAAGCCTTAACGCCTGACTTTTTGAATACTATCAAAAAGGTTAAGCTGAACCTCTTGTGCGACGCAATATGCTGCTTAGCGCAGAAAGGCTCTTATATCCCCCCCTCCTCATTATTAAGCCCCCAACATATAGCTAAAAAAACTTTGTCATAAATTTTCATCAACACCTAGGTCTATTGATACAAATCAACACCCCCAATCACTCATTGAGTAGACTAATCACTCTATAATAACGGTTTGTGAGTCAGGCTTGTCTCAGACCATGATTTAATTTAGGAAACGTAATGGGCTCTCCGTTTGAGAAAATCACTCCCATAAAGGCAAATCATAGAACAATACAGGATGTTATTGGGGTTAACTCATACCCAACAAGTCGAACTATGGAACAAATTCTCTCTCACAAAGACTGGCTATTTTGCACTAACAGCTTCCGATATGACTCGCCGGATAAGCCTGGCTTGTTTGTAGAAGATAGAGAGTTTAGTTTAAAGAATTACACCGACATCATAACCAACAGCAACAAAACCAATTCTGAACTTGCGTTGTGCATATCAATGCCGCTACAAAACACCTTATGTAGCTATCCAACCCCAAAAGCAGGCCATTTAAGTAGTACAGCCGTCAGAAATTATATTGACTACCTTCTTAAAGAGATCCATCTCGTTAGTGCTCTGATCCCAAAAGATCGCAGCATTAACTATATTCATTGGCAGGGCGACATAGCACAATTATTAACGCCGGCTGAAATGACAGAGATTATGTACTCCCTCAACAAAGCCTTCAACCTACAAGACGAAAGCAGAGGGACCTTTGTTATAGAGCTCGATAAAGTCCCTGCTGATGATGCCATTATTGCCCTTATAAAAGGCCTTGGATTTAATCATATTTGCCTTGGCACACAAAATAGAGATCAAGACCCAATTGATTTTGAGTTTTTGGCAGAGCAGGTAAAGATATTCAAACAATATGACTTTAAAACTGTCAACGTTCGTTTCCTGACCAAAAAACACGAGTCATGCGCCAAGCTGAGCGAAAAGCTTGAAGGCCTAATCGCTATTAATCCTGACACTATTTATGTAATAGACGAAGATGAGCGCCTTTCTGTTCTATCTGGCGTAGAAGTAGATGAGTCTACTCAATGTAATTGTCATCAAAGATTTGAAGAAAGACTGATTCAAAGTAACTTCAACAAACTTAATCATGTTAAGTTTTCAAAGGACACGTCTGTCTCTAAAGGTATATCAGGCGACTTAATCGGTATTGGTTTAGGTGCTACTAGCTTGATAGAAAACGCATTTATACACAACGTAGACCAACTCGACCAATATTATCAACGCATAATAAATAATCAACTGCCCTTTAGTTACGGAGGCTACATTAGACCAAAGTATTGAATGATTATATTACTACCTACTTTTACCCCCTTCTCCCTACCCCTATTTTTTTATATGTTAGAATCATATAAACTAAGTAATAAATAACATAAATATTCTGCTGATATACAAGCTATTAACTGAGTAGAGCGAGATGAGCGAAAAAATCGCAGCAATAGACCCACAGCCCACTACAGGAATTAATCAATCCTGCTTACAGTGCAGTCTGAGCAATTTGTGCATCCCAATTGCTGTCAACAAAGATGAAATTGATCGCCTTGAAGACCTGATAAAGCAAGGAAAGACCATCAATCGTGGTGATCATATATTTAAAGAACACTCCCCCTTTAAGTCTTTATTCGCTGTCCGTAGCGGCGCAATTAAAACTTATTCAGTCACAGAAGACGGTGAAGAACAAGTCACAGGCTTTTATTTACCAGGGGAAATTATTGGCCTCGATAGCACCAACACAGATTCATACAGCTGCTCTGCTAAAGCGCTTGAAAGGGCCAGTGTGTGCGAGATTCCGTTTAGTCAACTTGAAACATTGGCCTCAAAAATACCAACCCTTCAACATCACTTTTTCTCATTAATGAGCAAAGAAATTCAAGGCAGCCGACAGCTTACAATGTTACTTAGTAAAAATACCGCAGAAGAGCGAATTGCATCATTACTGCTAAGCCTTTCTAGCCGATTTAAATTACGTAAACTTTCAGGCACAAGCTTTAGACTTCCCATGCCAAGAAACGACATTGGTAACTACTTAGGCCTTGCTGTTGAAACCGTTAGCCGTGTTTTTACTCGCTTTCAAAAAAGCGGCCTGATATCTGTTCAGGGTCGTGAAGTGGTGCTAGAAGATATTGACGCTTTAGTCGATATCGTAAAAAACCACAGTAAATGCATAAACCCAAAATAATACAATCATGCTAAAAAAAGAGGCTTTATGCCTCTTTTTTTATGTTTAGACGTTAATTAACTACAAGAATAATACCTACTTATTAGTATAAAATCAAATATTGATTTATATCACTTTATGGTAGTTTTTCACCCCTAAAATCACCCACTTTAAGCAATAAATTATGAAATATCATTTTACTGGCTTAATGAGTACTGATTTCATTTCAGATATACTCCATAATAATAAGTGAACCTAAGCCTAGCTAGTTATACCTTTAATTCTCTACATCTTCTTCATACTGCTCAGATACTCGACGGGCAAACACTCCGCCAAAACAGGCAAATAAGCACCCAAGAAAAACCATCACAACAGCCATGAAGGTAATATCACCCCGTTCTGCAGAAGACATGATGGAGGCTATTCCGGCAAGAAAACCAACAACGGAAGCATGCGTTACCTTATAATGAGAGGCCATCGTACCCGTCAATAGACCACCAAACGCCATCGTTAAGCAATAAACTAATACGGCAAATACAAACCAAATTTCTTGCTTATAGGTTGAAAAAAAGACGTAATCACTCGCGGCCATGCCAATATATGATGCGAGCAAGACATAAAGAGCCTGACCAAATAGACCGACCAAAATCGTCACTATCAGCCCGACAATAAGCGCTTTCCAACTAATCATTAGGTTATCCAAGTAATCGAAATAAATTAGAAGGTATCAGTGTATATGAAAATATAAGGAGGATAATTGACTTACTGCAACTGTCTTTCGTTGAAGCGCCACTTTACTTACAGCAGCGCTTAAGAAACGTATCTTCGAGGTACCCTAGCGGTTACCCCTGTTAACAGCTCATAACTAATCGTTCCAGCAGATTTGGCAACTTCATCGACTGAGATATTTTTTCCCCATAACTCAACTTCATCACCTACGTTTACTTCTGGATGGTAACTAAGATCAACACTCAACATATCCATCGAGACACGGCCAATTAATGGCACTACCCTGTCGCCTATCCAAACAGGTGTACCTGTCTCAGCGTGACGAGGATATCCATCGCCGTAGCCAGCTGCAATTGTACCGATTTTGGTTGTACGGCTTGCTCGCCACGTGCCGGCATAACCGACACAATCACCAGCCTCGATCTCATGTATCGCCATAATACGCGACTGCAGCGACATAACAGCCTTTAAGCCCATTGCCTCTGATGATAAGTGATCTAAAGGGGAAGACCCATACAACATCACACCAGGCCTCACGCAGTCGAGGCGGGTTGCTTTATGCTCTATCAACGCGGCTGAATTTGCAGCCGTTAACAGTAACCCATCTGCTGCAACCCCCATTTCATGAACGGCTGAGCGGAACAGCGCTAATTGCTGTTCCGTCACTGCCTTATCAATTTCGTCAGCAGATGAAAAATGAGTCATCACACCCACTACGTGAACCGAAGTAAGCGCTTTAAGTTTAGTTAATACATCAACTGAAATAGCCGGAGAAAACCCCAAGCGATTCATGCCAGTATTAAGTTTAAGCCAAACATCAATCACAGCATCTTTATGTTGGAATTGAGCTAATTGCTCAATTTGATAATCAGCATGAACAATTAACTGCAACTTATGTGCAGCAGCAAACGCTAGTTCTTCACCCGTGAAAGCCCCTTCAAGAACCACTACAGGGTTATCAATGCCTTCGTTGCGTAACAGCATAGCTTCATCGACACAGGCGACGGCGAGCGTCGAGTCAGGTAACGCTTTTGCAACTTCACAAATACCATGCCCATAGCCATTCGCCTTAATAACCGCTACGCACAAGGCATCACCTGCAAATTTTTTTGCTAACGCATAATTTGCCTTAAATGCTTGCAAATCTATAGTTGCAACGATCGGTCTGGTCATTAAAACTCATCACCGTAATCAACGTGAGCCAAATCTTCAAACTTGGTAAATTGTCCCTGAAAGCCTAGCTTAATCGTGCCAGTAGGCCCGTTTCGCTGCTTACCAATAATAATCTCTGCTATCCCCTTATCAGGGCTATCTTCGTTATAGTAATCATCTCGATAGATAAACATGATGATATCGGCATCCTGCTCGATCGCACCCGACTCACGCAAGTCTGAGTTGATCGGGCGCTTATTCGGCCGCTGCTCCAAACTTCGGTTAAGCTGAGATAGCGCAACAACAGGGCATTTAAGTTCTTTTGCTAAGGCTTTTAAAGACCGAGATATTTCAGATATTTCAGAGGTACGGCCTTCACTATTACCCGGCACCTGCATTAACTGCAGGTAATCGATCATAATTAAGCCAAACTCTTGTTTTGTTTCACGCGCAATTCTACGCGCTCTCGAACGAACCTCAGTTGGGCTTAACCCTGCTGTATCATCGATATACAACGGCTTATCTTTTAATAAACTCACTGCCGAGGTTAAACGAGGCCAATCATCTTCTTCCAGCTTACCACTTCTTACACGTCCTTGATGGATACGCCCCATAGACGACAACATACGCATAACGATGGCGTCGGACGGCATCTCCATGCTAAATACCAGTACAGGCTTACCGGCCCCTAATAGGGCATTTTCAACCAAGTTCATGGCAAATGCAGTTTTACCCATCGACGGCCTGGCGGCGACAATCACCAAGTCTGACGGCTGCAGCCCTCCAGTATTTGCGTCTAGATCCCTAAAGCCAGTCGTTGTGCCTGTTAGCGGGTCATCGGTGTTAAATAACTCATCAATCCGCTCAAGTGTCTGAGTAAGGATTGGGTTAACGTTCTGCGGCCCACCTTCTGATGCTCTAGACTCCGAAATCTGAAATACTTTACGCTCAGCTTCGTCCAGTAATTCCGCACTTGTTCGGCCTTGGGTGTTAAAGGCCGAATCGGTAATTTCACCTGAGGCAGTGATGAGTTTTCTAATAATAGAACGCTCACTGACAATTTCAGCATACGCTCTGATGTTAGACGCACTGGGCGTATTCTTGGCTAAGTCTCCTAAATATGATAGACCACCGGCATTCTGTAATTCGCCAAGTTTTTCTAACTCTTCAGACAGAGTAACCACGTCAAGTGGCTTTGCTTCTCCCGCCAGCCGAGCAATAACGCGATAAATTAGCTTATGCTCATGGCGATAGAAATCTTCTTCAACAACCTTGTCAGCTACCACATCCCATTTGCTGTTATCGAGCATTAAGCCACCCAATACAGACTGCTCAGCCTCTATCGAGTGCGGTGGAACCTTAAGCTGGCTCAATTCTTTATCAGTACTCATATTATTCATGATCTACCGTGACAACTTTTGTAGTAAGAGTGGGAAACATATAAGGATAACGCAATACATTAGGCTATATTAATGCGCGAGTACAAGAATTAAAAATAAAAACATACACTAGAAACAAATACGGCCCAAGGGTTAACTAAAGTAATTACTTTAGCCACCCTCGGGCCGCACTTACAACTCATTAAGCTCCAACTCGTATCAGCTATGAAACAGCTACGAGTGGCAGACTGTATCTAAGTAATATTACTCAGAAACAACGGTCAACTTAACGATTGCATCCACATCGCTGTGAAGGTGAACAGTAATTTCATACTCACCAATCGCGCGAAGTGGTCCTTCTGGAAGACGAACTTCACTTTTGTTCACTTCAACACCAGCAGCCGTGATTGCATCAGCAACATCACGAACACCAATTGAACCAAACAATTTGCCTTCATCACCCGCTTTAGAAGCGATTGTGACTTCAAGTGCATTTACTTGCTCAGCACGCGCTTGTGCTGCTGCAAGTTTTTCGGCTGCCGCTTTTTCAAGCTCAGCACGACGAACATCAAACTCAGCAACGTTAGTTGCAGTAGCAGGAACAGCCTTACCATAAGGGATAAGGTAGTTACGACCGTAACCTGATTTTACGCCAACCTTGTCACCAAGGCCGCCGAGTTTACCGACTTTCTCGAGCAGGATAACTTCCATCTCGCAAACCTCTTTAAACCGTCTGTGATAGCTGTATTTTTTCTAGTCGATTGGGGTCGTTTTAATTCGAGCTCTAAAGTCGAACCAACTATCCAATATCGCCATAAAAATAATCAGCAAAAACAAGCTAGGCCCTAATATTAATGTGCTCATATAAAACACAAACAACCAGTGCCCGCCCAAATTCCGTTTAGCCACACTACCATGTACCAATGCAATGCCGGCTAGTGCAAGCGGTACCAACATAATTAGTACCAAAGGAACAATATGTAAACTTATCGCAGGGCCAAATAGTGTTAAGCCTACTGCGCTCAGTGCGAACACTGGCGACAACTTAAAACTATGAAACTCCTCACGGAAGCCCCCAGGATTATAAAGCGTAGACTGCCAGCTTCTAGCTAACATCACCGCTCCGAGTGCTATTGCAAGATATGTCGTTGCCAAGCTGCCGACCATTAGAGAGGTGAACGCAGGTTCTAACTCTCCACTGAGCTGTTTAACCATCTCAGGGTCGATCTGACTATATACTTCTTTGGCCATATCAATTAATTGCTGTATTACATCTGGCAATAACACGGGCAATAAAAGCCCTGTTATAAACGCAGCCATAACACCTGCAATTAACGCTTTCTCCCAAGATATCGCCTGTCGCAATGCAACAGCCATAACCCAAGAGAATACTAACACTAACACTATTCCCGGATCGCCGAGCTTAACCCACCATGCTACAGCCGGTAGTAAAGCCCAAGCCAAAACGTTTATTCCTTGTCCAACTCCTTTACGTAACGTAACCAGAGTTAGAACAGCCGCACTTAACCAAAACATTAAAGGCAGTGCTGCGGCAATCACCGCCACGACTACGGCCTGCTTAGGGCCTCGCATCAAAAATTCCGCTAATGCACGCATACAGGGTAATCGCTACTTTTTAACTTACTCGTGGTGGTTATCTGTAAAAGGTAACAGAGCCACGTAACGTGCACGTTTAATCGCTGTTGCCAACTGACGCTGGTAACGAGCTTTAGTACCAGTAATACGGCTAGGAACGATTTTACCGGTTTCAGATACGTAACCTTTTAAAGTTTCGATATCTTTGTAATCTATTTCTTTAACCCCTTCAGCAGTGAAGCGGCAAAACTTACGACGACGAAAAAAACGAGCCATTGTAATTTCTCCAAATTTAATTTTTTAACTAATAATTAACCAATTAGTACAAGAGGAAGATTACTCTTCGCCTTCTGCCTGGTCGTCAGTATCAGCAGCATCAGTAGTTTCAGCTGTACTCTCTTCAGCAGCTTCAGGAGCAGGACGACGATCTTCACGATCATATCTACGCTCTTCACGGCCTTCAGATGCTTTAATTAGAGAAACTTCAGTGATCGCTTCTTTGCGACGAATGATCATGTCACGAATGATCGCGTCGTTGAAACGGAAGTTGTGAGATAGCTCATCCAACGCTTCACCAGTACATTCAATGTTCATAAGAACATAATGTGCTTTGTGAATTTTGTTGATAGGATAAGCCATGTGGCGGCGGCCCCAATCTTCTAAGCGATGAACTTCACCACCAGCATCAGCGATGATGCCTGTGTAACGCTCAACCATTGCTGGAACTTGCTCGCTTTGATCCGGGTGCACCAGAATTACGATTTCGTAATGACGCATTGTATCTCCCTACGGGTTATAAGCCTCCCACTAGCAGTAAATCGCTTTGAGAAGCAAGGAGTTGAATTGATGTGTTTTAAGAACCGCGCATTTTAGTGTTTAAGCTATGGGGTTGCAAGAAGAATCTGAACAAAAAACAAACGATGGCGTACAAAGGCGCTCAATGGGTAGCTAACCACTTGCCATTGATGTGTTATAGACGTCTCTGCCTGACAGCCTCAAACAAACAAATACCTGTCGCTACCGAGACGTTCAAACTACTCACCGAGCCTGCCATGGGTATTTTAACAAGGCCATCGCAGTGTTCTTTGGTCAAGCGGCGAAGCCCCTTACCCTCTGCACCCATAATCAATGCAATTGCACCGTTAAAGTCGTTTTCATAGATGGTTTGCTCGGTTTCTCCCGCTGCACCGACCAGCCAAATGCCATATTGCTTCAACCATTTAAGGGTTCTGGCTAGGTTAGTTACTTTGATATACGGCACATGCTCTGCCGCGCCACACGCCACTTTTCGGGCAACGCCATTCAGCGGGGCAGACTTATCTTTTGGTGCAATGACAGCATGTACACCTGCAGCATCAGCCGATCGTAAGCAGGCGCCAAGGTTATGGGGGTCCGTGACACCGTCCAGTACTAGCAAAAAAGGTTTTTCTGTAAGCGCTTGCAGTAACGTCTCTAAGTCGCCTTCATCCATCTCTGCAATCGAATCACACTCTGCAATTACGCCTTGGTGATTACCTGCCACGATTTTATCTAATTGATGACGTTCTATATTTTCGATACTCACGCCTGCCTTTCTGGCCGCAACAAGTAGACTTTCTAGTCGTTTATCTTTACGTCCTCGAAGCACTAATAGACGTTTTATTTTTTCAGGGTCTTTTTCTAGCAATGCAGATACTGCATGTAAGCCGAAAACAGTTTGAAGCTCAGTCATTATTAAGCATTACCATTTACAATTATATTGACGTTCATTACTTCTGAACCTTCCTCTTACGAGGTGTAGCACTTCCCGCTTTTGCAGTTCTAGGTGCCGATGACTTAGTGGCTGTTTTTTTCTTAGCTACTTTCTTCGCAGGTTTTTTCTTTTTACCTTTTTCAGGCATTTTATCTAACAATGCTTTTCGACTACCCTTTCCTTTAGGCTTGCTCGCCCCTTTAGGCCGCCCCTTTCCTTTGTCTGCTTTTCGCCTTGAAGCACCTTCGCCCTTTTCAGTTCTTCGACTTGGTTGGCCGAGTATTTCAAAGTCGATCTTGCGATCATCAAGGTCTATTCTGACCACTTGAACACTGACGGTGTCACCTAAGCGATAACTAGCACCCGTTCGCTCACCCACTAATCGGTGCTTAGCCTGATCATACTGATAATAGTCACTTTTCAGCGAGGTCACGTGCACTAAGCCATCAATATATAGATCTTTGAGCTCAACAAAGAATCCAAATGACGTGACCCCGGAAATAAGGCCTTCGAAGGTTTCACCCAAATGCTGCTGCAAGAACTCACACTTAAGCCAACTCACTACGTCGCGAGTCGCTTCATCTGCGCGGCGCTCTGTCATTGAACAATGCTCACCTAACTGCAACATTTGTGGCAAGTCATAGTGATACGGGTTCTCTTTTGGTTTGATGACATCAGTACGCTGCACTTCAGCACATTCTTTTTCGCTATGGATCACTGACTTAATAGCGCGATGCACAGTAAGGTCTGGGTAACGTCTAATGGGCGATGTAAAGTGTGCATAATGAGGGTATCCCAAGCCAAAGTGCCCTTCTTCTTCTGGGCTATATACCGCTTGACTGAGTGAACGCAGCATAACCGTCTGTATCACACTAAAATCTGGTCGATCTTTAATTTGAGACAGTAGCACCTGATAATCAGAAGGTTTTGGCTTCTCCCTATCACCTGGTAGCTGAAGCCCTAGCTCACCTAAAAACTCTCTTAGGTTTTCAAGCTTTTCTGGGCCAGGACCTTCATGCACACGATACAATGTATGCATTTTATTTTTCTTTAAGAAGAGCGCTGTGGCTACGTTGGCTGACAGCATGCACTCTTCGATAATTTTATGCGCTTCGTTTCGTTGAGTTGGCACAATCTGCTCGATTTTTCGTCCTTCGCCGAACAGTATTCGGGTCTCAACGGTTTCAAAATCAATCGCACCGCGCTGGTCGCGCGCATGCCTTAATGCATGATAAAGATCGAACAGATTATGCAAATGAGGCAAGGTGCTCGCATATCGTTCACACAACAACTGACCTTCTTCACTCTCAGGGTGCTCCAGCATCGAGCTGACTTTGGTGTACGTTAGTCGAGCATGAGAATACATGACCCCTTCATAAAACGTGTAGTCTTGTAGCACACCCTGTTTGTCAATGTTCATTTCACAGACCATACAGAGCCGATCTGTCTCAGGGTTTAATGAGCACAAACCGTTTGAAAGTACTTCGGGTAACATCGGTACAACATGGTCGGGAAAGTAAACAGAATTCCCTCTGTTAAACGCTTCAAGATCTAACGGCTGCCCCATTTTTACATAATGAGCAACATCAGCGATCGCAACAATTAGCCTCCAACCACCCTTTTTATTCGGTTCACAGTAAACCGCGTCATCAAAATCGCGTGCGTCTTCACCATCAATCGTGACCAAAGGTAGGTGACGAATATCAATTCGGTGCTGCTTATCACTCTCAACCACTTCACTTGAAAAACCTTTTACAGCCTCGTTAACTTCAGCCGGCCAAATAAACGGGATGCTGTGTGAACGAATAGCAACATCGATTTCCATGCCCGGCGCCATGTGGTCGCCCATTACTTCAAGTACTTTACCAATAGCGCTGGTTCGAACCGTCGGGTGCTGAGTAATTTCAACCACCACATACTGCCCATGCTCAGCACCCATACAGGCATCAAGCGGAATCATGACATCATTCGCTATTTTGGTGTTTTCTGGCGTCACAAACGCAATACCACCTTCAAGACAAAGGCGACCTACGACTTGTTCAGTATTTCGCTCTAATACTTCAACCACAATAGCCATTCTGCGCCCACGCGAATCGACATCATCGACTCGCACCAACGCACGATCGCCATGAATTACCGATCGCATCTGTCGCGCTGTCAGGAACAAATCAGGCGAGCCGTCTTCAGGGATAACAAACCCAAACCCGTCTTTGTGGCCCTGAACTCGCCCTTTAATTAAGCTGATACTACTGGTCGGCACATACTGGCCTCGGCGATTACAAATAAGCTGCCCATCTCGGCTCATTGCAATCAGTCTGCGTCTAATCGCTTCTATAGAATCTTCATCTTTTAAATTAAGCGTCTCACACAACTCAGGATGAGTGGCGGGCTCTTTAGTTTTTTCTAAATGCTCAAGTATAAACTCTCTACTAGGCACTGGATTATCGTACTTCTCCGCCTCTCTCTGGGCATAAGGATCACGTACTTTCTTCTTTGACATTCACTTTCCTGCAGCTCTGCTGCGTCGTTAATAACTTAAATTTGAATAATAATCTTAAGATTTCAAATAACAATTGCATTCATTATAGCGTCAAAGCCCTATACAAGCTCAACTATTGATATTGACGCGCTAGAATGTACGTTTGCAATATAATGATCAGTGTAAGTAGTATGGCTAATATCCACGCATCAAATTAACCTGATTCAATAAGGGCTTACCATCTTGCATAAGCCGATAATTGTTAAGGATTTGTGGCGCTACCGAGATAGGGTCTGTAATGCTGGCGCAATGAGGTGTTACAAATATTTTATCGTGCTGCCAAAATAGATGGTTTTTAATGAGTGGTTCTTCTCTAAACACATCAAGGCATGCACCTCGAAGTTGACCTTCATTCAATGCTGTTATCAAATCTTCTTCAACCAGATGCTCGCCTCTTGCCACATTAACTAAATAAGCACCTGTTGGTAACTTATTAAAGTTTTTTAGGTTAAGTATGTCACGCGTTTCGTTGGTCAGCGGCAGCAGGCATATCAATATATTGGCGTGCGAGAGAAACTCATCAAGCTGTACCTCCCCCGTGTAAGACCTTACGCCTTTAATATTTTTTTGAGTTCGCGACCAACCGATCACATTAAACCCGAATTCCGAAAACCGGTTAGCAGTATATTCACCAATATGACCTAACCCCATCATCCCGATGGTGGTTTGAGATATTGATTTAGGCGGCTGCGGAAACCAATTTGATTCACCTTGCTGAGCGTTATACAAATCAAACCCTCGATAGTGACACATCACTGCAGCACAAATATATTCAAACATAGACTGCGCTAATAACGGGTCTACGATTCTTAATATGGGCAGATCTTTTGGTAAATAGACATCATTCAATAAATGATCTATACCTGCGCCCATCGAACAAATACATCTCAAATTTGGGTAATTTGCAAGTACACCCTCTGGATGATTCCAGCACAACACAAACTCAACATCCGCCTTATTACGCTCGCTTGGCCAAACTTGAATATCGAGCGTAGGATCCAGCTCTTCTAAGGCCTCCACCCAAGGTTTGGGGTCTTTGTTGGTGCAAATTATAGATATAGTCATGTGCCTGCTATTTGTTTATCCACTAAGGTTCAACATTTCATTGTGTGGCATTCTTGACAAGGAAGTCAGTCATATCAGCCTCCGTTAATGGTCGGTTAATATAATACCCCTGAATTAAATCACACCCAATGGATCTCAGAAACTCATATTGTTCAACACGTTCAACACCCTCTGCAACCACTTGAAGACCAAGCTTGTGAGCCAGCGAAATACTGGCTTCTACAATCGTAGAGTCACCGCCTACTTCACCGATGTCATCGACAAATGACTTGTCTATTTTCAACACACTCAGTGGAAAGCGCTTTAGATATGCCAGGGATGAGTAGCCTGTACCAAAATCATCTATGGCGATTCGTACACCTTCTGAACGAAGTGCATTTAAGGTTTCAATAACCGCTACAGGGTCTTGCATCACCGTGTTCTCAGTGATTTCCAGCTCCAATAAATGCGGAATCATTTGTTCTTCTTTTATTGCTCGTTGGATTTTGTCCATCAAGTGTCGGTCGTTAAATTGGGTTGCAGAAACATTAACGGAAATTCGAAGGTCATTAAAGCCTGCCTCACGCCAAATACGGTGTTGCATACAAGCTTGCCGAAGCACCCATTCACCTACCGAAATAATTAACCCAGAGCCCTCTAATAAAGGAATAAAGTCAGCCGGTGAGACAATGCCTCGCTTAGGGTGTTGCCAACGAATTAGCCCTTCCATGCCCACTACTTTACCGCTTTGTGCATCAACTTGAGGTTGGTAGTACAAACGGAATTCATTCTGCTCTAGCGCTTGCTGCAAGTCGCCTTCTAATGACAGAAACTCATGGCCTCTGGCGTTCATAGATGGTGCATAAAACCGGTATTGACTGGGCCCTAATGCTTTAGCACGATACATGGCCGTATCGGCATTGCGCAATAAATCCTCGACATTTTGTCCGTCAGTCGGGTAAAGCGCTATACCCGTGCTAAAGGTGACATAAATATCTTGTGAGCCCACTTTAATGGGTTGCAAAAAGGCTTCCCGAAGCTTTCTGATCACCGAAATCGCTTTATCGGGATGCTTGAGGTTTTCTAGCAATATGGTGAATTCATCCCCTCCGTGTCGAGCGATCGTATCTCCTGGTCTAAGGCTGTTGCGCAGTCGCTGACTTACTTGCTTTAGCAGTGAGTCGCCGTGTCCATGGCCCATGCTGTCATTGACGCGTTTGAAGTTATCTAAATCAAGAAACATCACGGCGACACAATGATCATGCCTTCGGGCAAGCTCAAGCGCAGTTGCAAAACGATTTATAAGAAAGTAACGATTGGGCAAGCCAGTTAACGCATCATGCGTTGCCTGGTGATGCAGCACAGATTCAAAGTGCTTTCGCTCAGATATATCTCTAACCGTAACCGATAGATACTCAATTTCGCCATGCCTATCGTTATGGGCCAATAGCGACATAGATACAGGTATTATTTTACCCGCAATGGTCAATATTTCTGTTTCGCCATGCCAGGCTTTATTTTGTTGCAAGCCAGGCAAAATTTCTACCCACAGCTGTTGCGCAAAAGGCTCGGACACTAAATCAACTAAGTTTAGTTTTTCAACGTGCTCTTTTTCAACACCCTCTAGCCCAAGCAGCTTAAGCCCGGAACTGTTTAGATATTCCAGTCTAGCATCAGGCTGAAGGATGGCTACCATATCAGGAGAGGCTTCCAATATGGCTACTAAACGAGCACGAGAACGATCCGTTTTTTGTCGATCTTTTCGGGATTGTGTTTCTCGCAGTTCACGCTCTACCGCAGACCTCATGCGAACCAGGTTATCCTTCATGAGGTAATCCTGTGCACCTGACTTAAGGGCTTCGACCGCGATATCTTCTCCGATAGTCCCAGACACAAAAATAAAAGGGATCTCTGAGTTGTGCTCTCGAAGCACACCTAATGCTCGATGTCCGCTAAAGTGTGGCATCGAGAAGTCTGAGAAAACGATATCCCAAGGCTCTTTAAGCTTAGATATCATGCCCTCTTCAGTATCAACACGACACCATTTAACAGAGAAATCATTCGTTTCTAAATAGTCCACCAATAGCAAGGCGTCATCTTCCACATCCTCGATAATTAGCGCGTTTAATGGTTTCTTCGCCCTATCTGGTGCCTGCATAATTTCCCCCATATCGTCTTTCATCTTGCAGGAGGTGCCTCGTTCAACCCTAACCAATACGACCCAAGTTGGCCAGCCGTATTAACAAACTCTTCAAAATCAACTGGTTTACGCACATAACTGTTAGCACCAAAGCTATAACCTTTCAGCCGATCTTCATCTTCAATAGATGATGTTAATATGACCACTGGCATTAACTTGGTTCGCTCATGAGCGCGCAAACGGCGTAACACTTCTAATCCATTTATTTTGGGTAAATTTAAGTCTAGCAATACTAATGACGGTAGAAGTGAAGACTCCTTGCCTGAGTACCGTCCAGTACCCAAAAGGTATTCTAAAGCCTCTTCACCATCGCGCACCACGATGATCTCGCTACCAATAGCGTTCGCATTCATGGCTTCAATTGTTAACAGCTCGTCATCTGGATTGTCTTCAACGAGAAGAATCATTTTTCCGTCCATTCATCCACCTCTGTTTGCAACGTAAAATAGAATGCCGTCCCTTTCCCTACTTCACTGTCAGCCCAAATACGCCCACCATGTTTATGAACCGCGCGCTGCACTGTTGCCAGACCAATGCCCGTCCCTGGAAACTCAGAAGCTGTATGTAGCCGCTGAAAAGCGCCAAACAGTTTGTCTACAAATTCCATTTCAAAACCTACCCCATTATCTTTCACACAATAAACAATCTCGGTCGCCTCGGAAGAGCTACTTACGTCTATCACTGCATCACGTCGTTTGCTCGTGAACTTCCAAGCATTACCCAGCAGATTGTCGAGAATAACTCTCAATAACTGAGGGTCTCCATCTACCCTTAAATTTGGCTGTACTATCAATTTCACTTGTCGGTTAGGGTCACCTAAGCTGAGCTCTTCTATCACGGTCTCAGCAAGACGAGTCAAATCTACTGACTCATGCTTAAGTTCTAAACGGCTCACTCGTGACAAACTTAGAAGGCTATCTATCAATACCCCCATCCTTTGTGCTGCCGCACGTATTCTGTTTAGACGGTCTTGACCTCGTTCGTCCAGCTGGTCGGCATAATCGCTCAACAAGGTGCTACTAAAGCCATCCAAAGCACGTAGTGGGGCTCTAAGGTCATGGGAGACAGAGTAACTAAAGGCCTCGAGTTCTTTATTGATCACATCGAGCTCTCGGTTCTGCTTTTTGAGGTGCCTATTCAGCTCTTCAATTGCTTGCTCGGTTTGTTTGCGCGTGGTGATATCCCGAATGTTACTCAACACCAACATACCCTGTTCAGTGTTAACAGGGCTTAAACTAATTTCCACCGGGAACTCACTACCATCTTTGCGCACCGCAAATAACTCTAAGCCCTCTCCCATAGCACGTAGCACTGTTTTTTTTGAATACCCTGAGCGATCAATGACATGTTGGTGACGATATTTCTCTGGCACCAAGACCTCTACCTTTTTTCCTCGCAGTTCGTCACGCGTGTAACCAAATGACTTTTCAGCTTGGTTGTTTATCAGCGTGATCACCCCTTGATGGTCCACAATCACAATCGGGTCAGGCGCATGATCAAAAAGCCCCCTAAAGCGAGCTTCATTCTCTCTAATGCGCAGCTCGGCCTGCCAGCGTTGAACACCAAAAAAGGCAATAATTCCACTCACAACAGCCAACAACAAAACCAAGGCAACAAATGCAATAACAGTGTTATTTAAAGACTTGGCTGAATGAGCATTAAGTTGCTGAGGAGACACATAAGAAAGTATAGTCCAGCTGCCGACATTGCCACTAAATAAGAACGTTTTTGGCACTATTTTCTGATAAATAAACCAACCCTCGTCAAGCAACAATTTATCTTGCTCTGGGCCTTTTATAATAGTGTTCCATATACCGTTAAAATCACTCCCAAAACGTTCGCCCTGGCGATCTGGATACATAAAGCCCCATTCTTTATTTTCTGCCGGCCCTAACAACCAATACCCACTATCGTTTAATAGCCAAACGCCGCTTTCACTAAAGCTATGGAGCGCACTGATACGCTTAAGTAATTCCCCTCCCTTATAATTCACGACCATCAACCCTCTTTTTTGGCCTTTACGGTCAAACACTGGAGTACCTACTCTGATCATAGGTTTAAGGGGAGTTTCAATAACGCGGTTCTCGACATTCAAGTCAAACGGTGACATATAAACCTCACCCTCACCCAAAGCAAGAACCTCCGTCACATAATAGCGGCCAGATTTATCTTGCAACTGAGTCGATAAAACCGATTGATATTGCCCCGCAATTTCATGAACCCGAACAACCTCTTTACCCTGGTTATCCAAAAAACGAATCTGATCATAGGCCTTGTGATGGCGCGCAAAGGCCAACATGTCGTCGGTGAGATACTTCAAATCCTGAGGTGACTGGGTATCAAGCCATGCCTTTAAGAGTGATTTTTCGGCTAAATAGAGGGCATCTTTTCTCAATACTTCAATTTCATTAATGATCAATTGGCTGGCAAGCTGAATAACATGCTCTTCAGCAACCTGAGAGATGGTTTGTTGATGACTTAACTGGGTGTTATAGAACTTCCACATAACCGCTGACAGCACTGCAACCGCCAGTACAAAAACGCTGAAAAAAAACTTTAAATAGCGCAATCCCTGCATGACATTTATTGGAGAAAACACTAAATCCACCCTGATCTTATCAGCCCATTATCCCTACACTTGAGTCTAGTAGTAGGTTATAAATTAGCAATGTCTATACGTCAGGTAGAGCAGTAAGTATATGTACCTATACAGTGAATAGGCTAAACCCTTATTTCAATATCCACCTGCACAGGCGCATGATCCGAGCACTCGGCATCATTGTCTGGGTGAGGGTTAATTAAATGTGCGTTATTTACTTGGTAAGTATTAACGCTGGCAAGACTGTGATCATAATCTGACTTAAAATCTTTCGAGAGCAAAATGTAATCCAGTACATTGCCTCGATTGGCAAAGTAATGCGTGGGCTTTCGGTCGTTAGGTTTTATTTTTTCTTGTAGATCAAACGCATCATACAAAGAAAAGCGCTGTATCGCTCGTTGATGAGCTATCGCCATACCCGATACATTTTTACCATCTAGCCTGTCGATATTCTGACCTCCCACCAACGACTGCAAGACAGGCGATTCCATAGAGTCATTTAAATCGCCCAACACCATCACCGGCCGCTCTTTCACTCTCATTTGCTCAATGATATCTTGGTAAATTAATGTCGCCTCTGTACCACGTTGAATTGTTGAGGCCCAACTTCCGTGTACCTGAGCTGTCACGCTCTCACTCATACTATCGAACGCGCCCTCTTCGCCCGTTAACTGTGGTTCTATTTGCGATCGTTTGGATTTTAAGTGTGCTACATATACCAACACGCTTCCAAACCCTTCTATTTGAACCTCTGCTCGAATAGGAGGACGACTGAAATTAAAATCAGACTGTAACTTCAGTGCATCAATCAAGGAAGACGAAACCTCTACCGCCTCTGCAGTCAAAATTGGAAAGCGTGAAGCCAATGCTACTACAGGCTTTTCATAAACGTGATGTGTTCTGACTTGAGGCTCAGATACCGTGACAAAATAAGGCAGGTTATGCTGTGCTACGAGTGTTTTAAGCGCATCAGGACTAAACACCTCTTGAAAGCCAATAATATCGGGCGATAAACTCGATAACTGCTGAGCAATCCAACGCTGCTTTTTCTCCCATTTGGGCAGCGTATAAATATTTTCAGTTTCGTAATAAGCGTTAGGAGGGAGAACGTAATTAAAGAGGTTAAATGTGCAGACGTTAAAGTGTGTGTTATAAGTGTTCAAAATAATTCAAATGCTTCCGTTTTTATTAAGATAATCATTGAACCAAAAGCTGTTATGAAAGTCTATTCGATTCAATTTTGACTGACGCTAGCGTTCCCGCTACATCGTACGTATAACATAATAAGGACAGGGTAAAACATGAACATGCGCTGTATTATGACAAAATGAAACATCAATCAGGGTTATACATTCTCTTAGCCGCAGGCTTTTCACGCCGTTTTGGTAGCCCTAAACTGCTACACCCACTTCCATCAGGTAACAGTGTTATTAGAACCACTATTGATACGTTAAAGGCGTCAGACTATGAGTTTGTAGTGGTTATACGAGACGATGATATGGTTCTTTATAATCACCTTACTTCCCTCAATGTTGACGTCATTACAGTCAAAAACGCCGAACAAGGACTTTCAAGTGTTATAGCAGAAGCCGCAGAAACGTTAAGCACAAAAACCGTGGATTGGATTGGCATTTGTTTGGCTGACATGCCTTATATACAGCCGCAGACACTAACCAAGTTAACATCTTACGCTACACCCAATGCCATTATTCGCCCCTATTACCTAGGGAAACCCGGTCACCCAGTTCTATTTGGTCGGGACTTTTTTGATGAACTAACAAAACTAACGGGTGATGATGGAGCAAAATCGATTATTAAACGGTTCCCCGATGCGTTACGTGCAATTGATATAGATGACTCGATGGTTTTGTATGATATCGATAAGCCTAGAAATATTCGTTAAGGCGTAAAAGTGTTCGCTTTTCGGGTTGTGATAAACCGCTGGGAGTCGACCTAAAGCCGACATATAAGCTAGATCATAATATTTACGTCACCAAGTAGTTTTTCCTCAATACCTTTCTGTATAGCTTTTTTAGTTTTAGACGCTAAGTCTTGGGAGTACTTTCTGGTGAGGAAATTACAAACTCTTTTCAGTGTGATTTTAAATACGGGACTAAGTGTGAGTCTATATGGCATGACAACTTAATCTATATCGAAAGCGTCGGAGGTAGTTAGCTCTTTTTCAGAAACGCGCTAATCCGCTAAGTTCACTCGCTTTAGCAAGGCAATTGACTCTTGTTGATACTGACAATCTTCAAAACTTTGGATTATATATTTTGCTTTCCCGTTTTGAGTAACCATAAGCGGTTCATCTACGCTTAGCTTACTGGCACTTTCTTTTAAGAAGGTAACGGTTTCAGTATGCATAAAAAACGATCTTATTCAGTCCTAATATGGCCTGATTGTAGCGCAGCGGATCAAAACTGAAATAAGCGTACAGCTCAAATAAAAATACGGCGGTTACTCTGAATCCAAAATTATTAAGACATCCTCTAAGGTGCGCTTTCTGTAAAAGCGCTTTTGATTTTTCTTTTAACCAATAAGTATCGATTTAGGTCGTTAGCTAGCGGCTTTCTAGTTTCAACAAGGGGCTAACCAGTCAAAAACCTATGCCGCTCAGAGACGACTTCGGCCATAATTGAGATAGCAATTTCTGCCGGTTTTTTACTACCAATATCGAGCCCAATAGGCGCATGTAATTGACTAATTTCAGCTGGAGTACAATCTAATTGAACCAAACGTTTACAGCGCGCTTCGGTAGTTTTTAAAGACCCCATCGCGCCGATATAAAACGCCTCTGTTTTGAGTGCCTCCATCAACGCCATATCATCTACTCTGGGGTCGTGAGCCAACGCTAAAATGGCACAATATGGATCATGAAAACGAGCCCTTACTAAGTCATCGGGTAAGCATTGAATGACCTCGACCCCTTCTTGCTGCCACCCTTGCAAAAACGATTCTCGTGGGTCGCAGAGTGTGACGGCAAAGCCAACAGAATTAGCCATTTGAGCTACATAGTGGGAGACTTCCCCAGCACCCAATAGCAGCATTTTAAACACAGGCCCGAACAGCACGCTGACTGAGTTAGGTGAAACAGTAACCGTTTGACCTGCCACATCGCTCACCTCAGTTGATAAGCGAACGGGGGCATTCGTTAATGGCACGACTCGACGGATTCGCTGTCGATTATTAAGTGTATCAAGAATAATCTTAACATGTTGAAGGGTGTCAGGTGTTGCGACTAAGCGCTCAACTAACAGTGTTATTTGACCACCACAAGGTAGCGAATAACGCGCTTGATCTTCTTCAGAAATCGCATACTCATAAAGGTAAGGCGTAGGGTTGATATCAGTGTCTTCAGAGGCCACTGAAAGTTTACGTATTAGCGCTTCTTCTATGCAACCACCCGATAACGACCCCACAATGCCATGCTCTGGGTGAAAGGCCAACACCGAACCCGCTGGCCTTGGCGACGAGCCCCAAGTGCTTACAATCGTGCATAGCCATGCAGACTGACCGGCACTGAGCCATTGATATAACGATTCAATGACTCGATGCTCGGTACTGTGGGCACTAAACGACATAAAGCACTAATCCAGGCTCAACATTAAACACTAGGCCAAACGCAACGGTAATGACCGCAACCGCTGACCTGTTGCAGCAAAAACAGCATTAGCAACTGCAGGGGCTAATGGCGGCACACCTGGCTCACCAACACCGGTTGGGCTTTCATTGCTATCAACAATGTGCACGTCAATATCAGGTGTTTCATTCATCCTCAGCAACTGATAGTCATCGAAGTTAGACTGCTCTACACGACCATCTTTCAACGTTATTTCACCATACAGCGCTGCAGTCAATGCAAAAATAATCCCGCCTTCCATTTGGGCTTTTACTATATCGGGGTTAACCACAATGCCGCAATCAATCGCACAAACGACACGGTGTATATTGATGCGTCCATGTTCAACCGAAAGCTCCACCACTTGAGCGGCATAACTCTTGAAGCTTTTGTGGACCGAAATCCCTCTAAAGCGCCCTTTAGGGAGTGGTTTACCCCAGCCTGATTGCTTGGCAGCCAACTCAAGCACCTGTCGTTGGCGCGGTTGGTTTTTTAGCAAAGATTGTCTGAACAAGAATGGGTCAGTGGCTGTTTCATGAGCCAGTTCATCAATAAAGCTTTCAACATAAAATGCGTTTTGAGAATGCCCTACAGAGCGCCAGAACGACACAGGTACGCCAATATCGGCATGAGTATGACGCACTTGCAGGTTAGCTATTTCGTAAGGCACATCAATGGCCCCTTCAATAGCGGTTGTATCATTCGGTACTGCTATACCCTGCATGGCTAACCCGATCGACCCGAGCATGCCATACATAAACTTAGGTGCCCAAGGGTACTGTGCAGGCGCTGCATCTCGGATATACCAGTCCAGTAGCTTAGGGGCCACTATTTGATGATCCCACCCCGTTACTGCGCCAGCTCCGTCAAATGTTGCTTTTAGTTTGTGATAGGTGGCTGGGCGATACCAATCATGCTGTGTATCTTCTTCTCGTGACCACATAAGCTTTATAGGTCGCTTAGCTTGCACCGCAACAGCAGCCGCTTCTTCAATGAAATCTTGCGTCAATCGACGACCAAAACCACCCCCAATAGCGGTAACATTCACATCGACATCAGACGGAGAAAGTTCTGTCACTCGTGCAACAGCAATTCGCGCAAGATCAGGTGCTTGGGTCGGAGCCCAAACGGTTGCACGATTGTCAGTAACCTCAACCACACAGTTCATCGGTTCTAACGTCGCATGAGCTAACAAAGGCGTTTGATATTCTGCTTCAAAAACACGAGAGGCGCTTTCTACCGCATCACCAAAGTCACCTTCATCGCGAACGCACTTCCCTTCATCGTCTAATGCCCTTTGCTTAAACGTCTGAAACATATCATCCGACGACAGTTTAGCGAGCGAACCTTCATCCCATTCAATATCAAGCTTGCTTTGAGCTTTACGGGCTTGCCAGTATTGTTCAGCTACAACCGCGACGCCGTTATAGACTTCAAAAACTGAAATGACACCCTTGGATTCTAGCGCCTTTGTTGCATCAAACTGTTTTACCTTGCCACCGACGACAGGGCACCGGCTAATAACCGCATAGGCCATTCCCTCAACTTCAGTGTCTATGCCATAGGCCGTAGTCCCATTAACTTTGCCTGCAATGTCTAGGCGTTTATTCTGTTTACCAATAAAACGGAAGTCAGATGCGGGCTTTAAACGTGGGTTTGAAGGTATGGATTGTGATGCCGCCAACGCGGCTAACTCACCATAACTTAATCGCTTGTTAGTACCCAGCAATGTGACATAACCATCATGGGCCTGGCACGCCTCAACAGATACGCCATACACTTCGGCTGCGGCAGCCACTAGCATCTCTCTAGCAGTAGCGCCGGCCTCTCTAATTTGCCCCCAGCTAGTGGATAAGCTGTTACTACCGCCTGTCATCTGCAAACCGTATTCAGGGTTTCGGTATTCATTAGCGACAGACGCATATATAACGGTAATGGTGTCAGGCTCTATATCTAATTCTTCAGCTAACAGTGTGGTTAGCCCAGTCGTTGTGCCCTGCCCCATCTCGACTCGATCAAGGGTAAATATAAGCTTGGAGTCAGGTGTAATCTCAAGCCATGCATTCGCTACCCAGCTATTGTCATCAGATAGTCCTTTATTACTAACCGCGGCACAACCAGGCAAAAAAGCACTGAGTGATAAGCCACCAGTCGCCGTAACGGAGGCTTTTAAAAACTGACGACGAGAGATATTAACGTTGTTGGTTTGATTACTCATAATATGCCCCCCGGTTAGCTATTTTTAAGATTATCAGCAGCATGATGTATCGCCGCTTTTATTCTTGGGTAAGTGCCACAGCGACAAGCGTTTCCGGACATAGCTGCATCGATATCTGCATCGGTTGGGCTCGCATTATTCGCTAGCAGCGCGCTAGCTGACATCAGTTGACCCGATTGGCAGTAACCACACTGAGGCACATTAAACTCAACCCAGCTGGCTTGTAATGGATGAGGGGTTTCTTCAGAACCAATCCCCTCTATTGTGGTTATATTTTGATTTTCAACAGCACTAACAGGGGTAATACACGCGCGAATAGGGTTTCCATTTAAGTGTACGGTACAGGCACCACATAAGCCTTTGCCGCAGCCAAACTTAGTACCTTTAAGCTTTAGCTCATCTCTTATGACCCATAAAAGAGGCGTATCCGGTTCAAAATCAATCACCTGCTCTTTGCCGTTGATCGCAATCTTCATTATTCGCCTCTTATCTATTTATATTGTTGTTTTTATTTACTGTCATCCCGAACTGACAATCATAAATGACCATTCGCCACATACACAAGCCATAACAAGTGATAATTCATGCCAACCATTTAGCATTTTTTTGCATCACCGGGATTTTTTAAACGCCAAGTATTCTGGAATTCTAAACAGTACCTGAACTCTAACCATCATACACCTAATTGCGAGATTGTTATGTTAATAAAAGAGTTTATAGCCTTACCCCTGATGCTCACGACACTGCTATCAGCAAATAGTTTAGCCGACTTAACATTGCTTTCAGACAGCGAGCTCGCCCAATCTACCGCTCAAAATGGGCTAATATCAAGCAGCTTTGGCAGTACGCCTTTTTCTCAATCTGTTATAGAACGGGACAGTAGATATATTGAAAGTAAAAAGGTAGAAAGCTTGTATTTATCAAGCAAAGTTTTGGCAGAACGAGGACTATATTTTAGTGAACTGAATCACCCAACGATTGCAGATAACGCACAATTAGCAGAGCAGCTAGAAAGGTCGCTGCTAACACTCTCTACGCTAATTTCATCTAGCGTTACGATGTCTGGTCTACTGCCTGTGCTTGGGTTTCCGATCAGTGTTGGTGTTTCTGTTGCGCCCGAGGCATTTGATGTTCAGGTGAATGGGGTCAATATTGATATAAGTATGGATGTGACCATTAATAAATGAACAAAGGTCGGCGTTAGATCAGCCACTAACCAACCTATATCCTTCAGGATGTTGTTTGTGCAACCAGACTAAAAGTTCACTCATTGGCAGTGGTCGCGCGAGGTAATACCCCTGCAAATAATCACAGCCCATCGCTTTCAATGTATCGAGGCTGGTTAATGTTTCAACCCCTTCTGCTACGACTTCATAACCTAAGTCATGGCACATATTAACCGTTGTTTTAACAATGATAGCGTCATCTTTATCACTATCCATCTCCATCACAAAAGAGCGGTCAATTTTGATCTCATGCACAGGCAGCTGCTTAATGTAAGATAACGACGAGTGACCAGTGCCAAAATCGTCAATCGATAATTTAACACCAATCTGATTAAGCGCCGTTAATACCAATAAGGCATTTTCAGGGTCTTCCATCATTGCAGTCTCGGTTATCTCTAATATTAATAACTGAGGTGAAACCTGATATTTGTTCAGTAAGGTTTGTACTAATAATAAAAACTGTTTTTGCTTTAAGTTCACGGCCGATATGTTAACCGAGACAGTCATTTGATGGTGCGAGTTATTTAATGCCGCAATGCTTGATAACGCCTTATCTAGCACCCACTCAGTTACGACATTAATCGTACCCGTTTTTTCCGCAATAGGAATAAACTCATCAGGCGGAATAAAACCATACAACGGATGATTCCAACGCAATAACGCCTCAAAGCCAGCCACTTTGTTTTGTTTACAATTGACTTGGGGCTGAAAATACAATTCCAGTAGGTCATTATTTACCGCGTTTTGAAGATCCCCCATTAACGTCAAGCGACGTGAGTTATAAGGGTTAATATCATCAGAGTATTCAGTAACACGCTCACCACGATGAACCCCAACATCTACCGCGATCATACTATGACTGAGCAATGCATCAACATCTGCGCCATGCTGAGGGTAATGCGAAATGCCGATAGAGGCGCCCACATCAATCGCCATGCCTTCATATTCGATAGGTGTAGACAGCACGTCTAATAATGCTTCAGCCGTATCCGTAATATCTTTATTTTTCTGTTTATCGATCAGCACGGCGATAGAAACACCTTCAATAAAGGCCACACCTAAGCTCTGCTGTCCATTATTTTCAACGTCTACTATTCCAGTTAATTCCTGAGCTCTAGCGCTTATTTTTAAACAAACGGACTTTAATAATTGGTCTGCTCTCAAGTGGCCGAGTGTTTTGTTGACCTCATGAAATCGATCAAAATGCACTAAAATAAGCGCAAGACCTTCTTGCTCAAACCCCTCACCTGCCATTAATTCACTAAACCGATTTTCTATGAATACCCTGTTGGGCAAACCGGTTAACTGGTTATGGGTGGCGTCATAGAGAATACTCTCTTCAATATCATGCCGCTGACGAATCTCAGCAAGCATTTGTCGCTGAGCGTCCCAGCGTTCTTCACGCTCTCGATTTAAGCGATCGGCAAGCGCAAAAGATAGCAATACAGCCTCTAGTGAAGAGCCCAGCAACAAGCCATTCTCCGTCAGGTAGTTATAGGGAATAATGCCAAATTTGTTCAGCGCCAATAGCGTGGTCGTTACGACCATACACATCCAAGCGATGGTAAAGAACCGCGCGATTTTGTGGCCTTTAAACCACAGATAAGGGCCCACAAAAATACAGGCGATGCAGACCAATGCAACCAAAAACACCGCAGTGGTTGTCAGCAACCGGTATGGAAGGAAAAATGCAGACAGGATATTTAACAAACCTAGAAAGGCGGTGATTTTAAAGAATAAATCAAATCGTGGTGCATATTTAGCCAACGATAAAAAGCTACGGCTAAATAAAGATGTAAATAGCACACAACCTGGAACGGCCAACAGTATGGCCATTTCTTGCACCACGGGGTAAGAGGGCCAAAGGTATTGATACGTAACCCCGTGCATTGCCACCTGCGTTACCAAAAAAGAAAACACAAACATGACGTAATAAAAATACGGCGCCTCTCTGAGCGAAAAGAATATAAATAAGTTAAATAACACCATGACAGATAGCACGCCATAAAAAACACTTTTACGAACAAGTTCTGTTTGGTCATTAATAAAGTAATGCTGAGGTTCCCAGATGGTGAGCGGCACCTGCACCGCTCCACCGCTATTCACACGAAAATAAATATCAGATTGTTCATTCGCACTAAAGTTTAAAGGAAAAATAAAACTACGATGTTCAATCAGGCGTTGGTTAAAAGGGAGTTTATCGCCTGTTAGATATTGATCAATCACTTGCCCATTTTTAACTCGAAAATACTCTAGGCGGTCAAGCAGAGGGTAATCAACCACTAAAAAACGCGATAGTGTTTCATTTTGGGAGATATTATGAAGTGAAATACGAAACCAGTAGGTACTGCTTGAGTAGCCAAAATTGGGCGTACCTTGTTTATTTTCAGACCAAGTTTGAGGTGTTTGTTGTAAAATATCAGCTATCGTCAACTCACCTTGAGGGTCTTCAATATATTCAATGTAAGGCCCTAAGGCTTGCTCAAGCATGGCTTGATCAAAGCTTAATACCTTTTTATGCTCAGTCGAATTTTCAGCATAAGCATGTGAGACAAACACACTGAAAAATAACAACACTATCGCAAGCATTTTAAAACGAATAAACGCTACCACGCGCCTACACTTTTTTTCTAATTGACTCACGTCAGTGATACTCAGTCTAAAGAGTTTATGAGAGAACAAAAACCATACCATTTATTCATTAAAACGGGTTGCTCGTTGGATTACCATTTATTATTGTTACGTCAAGTATCCGTATAGTCACAAATCCCAGTAAGGTCATAAATTAATTCAATAAAATACCCTAGGTATTAATCAAGCATTATAACATTCAAACGGTTTTTAGGTGCCGTTAAGTAGTTACTGATCACTCTATAGTTGTCTGGATCAAATGAGGACTCGCCGTCTAAACATGCTTGTACATATTGCCCCACATCAAAATCTTCCAACGCCTCTTCGCTCTCAACGGTTCCGAGATGAATCCAACCATATATAATATGAATGTGTGTTTTATCGATAAATGATACGTGCTCTTTAATGGCAACAGCCCCGTTGTAGGGCCATCTTTTGAGTTGCAGCGAATGGAATGCAATCTTCATTCTTAGGTTATACCGAGCAACATCTTCCTCACCAAGACAAGCGCCTTTACAGTGCCCCAGCTTATACTGAAAACAAGGGCCTAGCCCTATGTCCACCCCCAACAACGTTGCACAGAGCTCGTTGGCCGCGTTAATACCTTGAAGTGCCTTTTCAGCAATTTTCTTGGATTTAAAAAGTCCAAAAGCGCTATCTAACCGAGTGATATCGACGTCTTGCACAAGCTTAAGTGATAAGTAGCCTTGTTTATTAGGTATCAACGTATAGGTGTAAAAGCTATCAACTGCCCTAGAGCGCTTATTATATATCGGCTTTAACCCCTTTATTTGTTCGAGTTCTAGCAACAGCGCGCCGAGCTCGCCTGCCGTTTCAGTCCACTCAATTCGTCTTATACTTTGTGTCATTACAACACCTTTAGCGGTGCTATGATCAGACGAGAAATGCGCCATTACCCGCTGATATATATTGTTTGCCTTCCCCACATAGAGCAGCACATCATTCTCACCATAAAACCGGTAAACACCGAATGTTTGAGGTAGTTCATCCAACACGTCAGCAGGAAGGTTTGAAGGTAGGCTCGGGCGCTTAAGTATTTTGCTTATGGCGCTTTCGACGGCGTCGTTTCCGCACTCAGATAAGGCATGAACGTAAAACGCTAGCATCGAATCGACATCGCCCATGGCACGATGTCTGGGTGCCGCAGGCAGATCATGTCTAGCGATCAGCGCATCCATACCGTGCTTAATATACTGCGGGTAAAGCTGCCGAGACAGCTTAACTGTACAAAGTACTTTGGCAGAAAAAGGCTCGTTAACTCTACGAAACTCGCTCTTTATAAAGCTGTAATCAAATCGAGCATTGTGAGCCACAAAAACAGCGCCCTCAAGCTTTCTTTTAAGGGTATCAGCAACAGCGGAAAACAACGGCGCATCTTGCACCATCTCATTAGTAATTCCAGTATAGTTTTCGATAAACGGAGGGATGGTTACTTCGGGATTAACAAGCGTCTGCCACTCATCAACCACCTGCCCATTAACCACCTTTTTAAGGCCTATTTCTGTAATTCTGTCCCCAGGAGGTCGCCCCCCTGTGGTTTCAAGGTCGATAAAAACAAACGCTTGATTTAATACATCACTCATCAGTTACCGTGGCCTCAAGCATTAATTGCTTTTAGGCTTATTATCTTCGTAGAATTTTTTCCAGCAGGCTTTTTTGTCACCACATTTTTCACGCGCTTCTTTCATTTTTAGGCTGTATTTTTCACGCAGTTGATCCCGACATGCTTCATCATCACCGCAGTGTTCAGCAATACGCTCTTCTCGCTTGGCCCTACGCTGCATGTATTTAGCCTTCATCTCTTGTCTGCAGGCTTTATCATCACCGCAGGCATCTTGAACATGCTGCTTATACTTTGCCATTCGATCAATATATTCCGCTCGTTTCTTTTCTGCACAGGCAACATCATCACCACAAGTCTTTTGTACAAACTGCTCTATGCGACTATCAAGTTGTTGGCCTTTTTTCCCTGCTGAGGCTTCAGAGGTCGAGCCAGAAAAAACACTGCTTGAAAAAAACATAGTCGCCAACAACACGAACCCAATATTTACTATTTTCATAGAATAACCCTTATTTATGATTAGAAATTTTTAATAGCTCATGCCTATAGGATATTACGTTCAACTTATTTTATCTATCAACAACGCCTGCTAAAACTGCAACTAACGTATAAGCTGACAGCCAACTATTTTTAGATCAAAAATAATACAAAATTATGTGACTAAGGTAGCACTATTCGTGCGACATCTTTGGTACTGTTGTACTGCATCTAACTATAAAAACAAAAAGAGGAATTATAAGTGAAAAAAATAATAAATCGCATGACAACTAATACCATCAAAACCCCCGCCAAAATTGCTTCTACGTTACTTATCGCTGCCAGCTTAACCGCTTGTGGTGGAGCAGGAAGCCTTCTTAGTAACGACCGAGTAGCGGATGCAGACAACGACCAAGTCGTCTTTTTAGGCGATTCAATCTTCGCGCTATCTGGCGATCTGCAAGACTACCTTGAAGCAAACGCAGGCGAGACCTTTCGACGATACACATTATCTGGCGCCGAGCTAACAGGCGGCTCTATTGCAACGGCAATTGACCAGCAATACCTTGAAGCAAGAAGCGATAACAGCAATATCAACACCATCGTTATGGATGGTGGCGGTAATGATATTCTAATACCCGCTATTTTCTTTGACCCACACAACTGTAAAACGGACTGGTGGCAGTGGGGCCGTCTAAGCTCTACTTGTAAGAACTTTATTGATGATCTCTATGTCGAAGGCGTTAATCTACTTAACGCGATGAGTGATGATGGCGTCGAGAATATCGTTTATTTGGGATACTACTACACTAAAAATGCAGCACTCCGTTTAGATAGTTTAGAAGAAGCAGTCGATTATGGTGACATGAGACTCTCTCAAGCTTGCAGTAACTCAACAGCCAACTGCACATTTGTAGACCCTCGCGCAGCTATTCGCGACAGTGATATATTGATCGATGGTATTCACCCAACGAGCAGCGGCTCACAAAAGCTTGCTAATTTGATATGGCCCGTTCTGCAGCCTTTGTTGTAGTAAAGTCGTCATATAAATCAAATTGAACAGGCTGACTCAAATCAACGAGCACACTAATATCCACTCATAAAAATAATAGTTAAGATGCCCACCCTGCCCGATAATCGGGCAGGTTTTGGATTACCCCATTACGAGTACAGATTAGACATACCATGATTAAACGACCCACCCTGACCATTGCTATAACCGTTATCTTTCTAATAGGCTTTGCTCCTTGGTATTTAAACAGCAACAAAGCACCGAGTGAAAGTATTCGTTTACCCTCTGGCCCGCAGACTGAATCAGCCGAAACACTGTCAGCTAAGCTAGTCGATACGATTGAGGCTAATGCTGAAAATTCATCAACCACCGACACATTTAACGCTAAACTAGCAAAAGAACTGATCGCTAAATATGGCGACAAGATAGACCACCTCGCGGTTCAGGCTAACCTATTTAAAGTCCGTGATTATGTTATAAACAAACACCCCGAAGACGGCCACATTCGTTTCAATGAGATAATTCATTTAGCCTTTCCCGATCAAGCCCAATCCATTATTAACATCATTGAATTAATGAGCCAATACACTCAATGGTTAGCCGAGAATTACAGACAACTAAATGATATGCCGCCACTTGAACGTGATGGTCAGCTCTGGAAAAAACGGAGAGATATTTTTGGTGATGCGGCTGATGTTATTTGGGCAGAAGAGCGCGAACTTCTAGTTCAAAAACAACGTAAAGTTCAGCAAGAGATTCACCGCCTAGGTCTCGCCAATGATTTAAGCACTGACGAAAAGTTATACCAACTTACCACTACATTATCAGACACCTATGGTGATACTGCACAGAGCATGGTGATAGCGCCTAACTTAATAGCAAAGGTGTTTTTTGGTTTTGACTCTGTACAGCAAACACTTGAAAGCCTTTCACCGCAAGAACGACAAGACGAAATTAACAGGGTCCGGCAAAAACTCGGTTATAGTGAAGAACAAATAGCGCAAGCGCAAAAGAAAGATGAATACCGTAACCAGCGCTGGGAAAAAGGCCTGCTATATATGGCAGAGCGACAAGCATTAGTTGACCAATTTGAAGGCAAGGCGCTAGATTCTGCACTTGCTAACTTAAGAGAGACTCACTTCAAAAAAGAAGCCTACACAATAGAAAAAGAAGAGGTATCGGGTTTCTATCGTTATGCGAGACCTAGAATATATGGGCGCAATTAACCAATAGAATGCTTTGCACAACGGCAACTAGCTGTAAGAAGATACCCTCCTAGTTTTGAATAGTATACATGAACTGAGGGCCTGCACCGTAAACGATCAAGTTACGTGTGCGGGAACGATCCCCGCACGCTAAAAGCCCTCGTATTGGCTTTATTTCTTAGCCTTTCTAGTTTTTGCCTTTCCGGTTTTTGCTTTTTTAGATATTAACGCATCCAATTCTTCTAGAGCTTCACCCGAATAAACAGCCAAATTCTGCATACTCGGCAATGTATCGCGACAGCCGGTATAACCGAAGTTCAAAGACTCACCGTAACTCAAACAAGTTATATTCAAAGCACCGCCATGCGCTATCAGTGAAATCGGATACATGGCTTCTAGTTTAGCGCCGTTATAATACAGCGTTTCTTTGGGCCCAGGAACATTCGAAATGGTGACGTTAAACGCGGGTCTCATCCGCCCCCCTAACCCCGTCAGCAATTGAAGAATATAAGGCGACATCATCAACATGGTGTATTGGTTTAAGGTGTTTCTTGGGAGGCTTTGCAAGTGCTCCTTAGCGATATGGGTCGACTCTTTAATTGTTTCCAATCGCTTTATCGGATCCGCTACATTTGTAGCCAAACTCGAGATCATAAAGCTGATAGCTGTACCCGTACCATCATCGTCAGCAGGTCTTATATTGACAGGAATACCCGCCGTCAACGCTTGCTGTGGCAGACAGTCTCGCTCCAACAAAAAGCGTCTTAACGCACTTCCACTAAGGTATAGCACTATATCGTTTAATGACGCATCGGCGTCTTTAGCCAACTTTTTTAGCCTATCTAACGAATATTGCTGTGTCGCGATTCGTCTTTGTGCTTTTACTCGCATATTTAGTACAGACTGAGGGCCCACAAAGGGAGCCGCAAGTTCATCACGCCCTTTAATTCCCGACAGCACTAAACGCGAAAGCGCTGAAACCAGCTGAGGGGTATTATTTGCTTGTTCCTTTATCGCATCAATCGCATGATAAAACACATCTTGTATGGTCGGGGTATGACCTGTCGCAACACCTTTTGGCTTCTTTTTTGGGCCAACAGACCAAGGCGCTAACATCTCTCTTTCATTAGGGTCTGTCGATAAAATTCGCTGTAAAAGCCTCACCCCGCTAATCCCATCAATCAGGGAGTGGTGCATCTTTGTGTAAATCGCATACCGGTTGTTTTCAAGCCCTTCAATGATATGAAACTCCCAGAGTGGTCGCTTAAAATCAACATGGTTCGAATGTAATCGAGAAACCAGAATACCTAGCTCTCGCTCTCCTCCCGGTTTTGGCAGTGCCGAGTGGCGCACATGGTAATCAAGATCGATATCTTTATCCTCGACCCAAGTAGGTGCCAACAGTTTACCCAGAAAACTCGGGTAAGCGAGTTTTTGATTCCAAGGTTTAACAACATCAAACGCTGTTTTTAACCGCTGTATTTCATCTCTTAAATACGTTTTGGAGGCATTTGGGGGTAAAGAAAGTATTTGTAAGTTCCCTACGTGCATGGACGTTTCTTCAGACTCCACTGCCAACCATGACGCATCAAGAATATTAATCCTTCCCATTTCTATCCCCTAAATAGATACATTTTGACATGTATTTTTATTTTAAAATTAGTCTTAATTATGTCAATCATACCATTACGAACGCTTCGCAACGTTGATGCAGTACTGCATTTTTCCATGAAAAGCATTTGACAAATGACACGTATGATTTCAGTAAATTATAGCGATACTCCATGGCTAACAAGTTTACTGTAAGAAGGATATAAGTTAAATAAAGATAGACAGCCAACAACAATCACTGTAGCCTAATCACCAGCTAGAAAAGAAGTCTGTTATTTACATCCTACATTTCGCTGTTTTATTCGTAATTCCTCGTCCTGCAGTTTTTAAGTTCAAGCCTACATTTTTATGCAATTCAAGCCTTTTAAAGGCGCTACTCTATATAAATTTCAGGATATTATTATGTCTAATACAACTAAAGGAACCGTTAAGTGGTTCAACGAATCTAAAGGTTTTGGTTTTATCGAGCAAGAGTCTGGTCCAGATGTATTTGCTCACTTTAGCGCTATTGCTAGCTCAGGATTCAAAACACTTGCAGAAGGCCAGCAAGTTGAGTTCACAGTCACTGACGGTCAAAAAGGCCCTCAGGCTGAAAACATTGTTGCTATCTAATTTTTAGATAGCATCTTAAAAGGGTGAACCTACAGGCTCACCCTTTTTTATTGCTCATTACATAGCATTAACACCAACAGTTAACGCTTCAAATATTACCTCAAAAAATAATAACAACGCTCAGTAGTGCTCCGCACTGCCTATGCGGACCGCTCGGTTTCCTCTATCCCCTCTGGACGTTTAGTCCCTACAACATTCTCGCATCACCACCATTTCGACACTGATTTCACACCACAGGATCTTTCACGCACCATAGGATCGCCATGACGATACACAACGCAGAACCTCTAGACGTTCAGCCGACTATTATTTCTTATGTAAAAGACCTTCCAAACCTGTGCTCACTGGCAGGTCTAGCCTGTACCACATTAGCCATTTATTTCAGTATCGTAGGTCACTTTCACGCCGCCATGATTGGCATGATTTGGGCTGTTGCATTTGACTGGGCAGACGGCCTTGTGGCACGCAGAATGGAAGGACGAACAGGTACAGACAGCGCCTTTGGCGGGCAGCTCGACGTGTTAATTGACATTGTAAGCTATGGCGTTACACCCGCCATACTTCTTTTAAGCTATGGGAAATTCGACCCTCTATTTATAATCGGCGCATTTATAGTATTAGCCGCTAGTGCGATACGGTTAAGTTATTTCAGCACATACGGACTTTCTGGCGGCACAAAATACACTGGGCTAGCGCTAGATAACAACAGTCTTATTTTGGTCTTTATTTTCTTATTTGAAGGTCTTTTTAGTCACACTGTTTTCTCTGTTATTCTTTATATTAGCGCTATAACACTTGCCATCTTAAATGTCTCTCAGATCAAAACACCCAAGCTTTCAGGCAACCCCATCAACGTTTATATCCTTTCTATTTATACACTTGGGCTCTCAGCCTTTTATGGCTGGAATCTTTTTTAGTCTGTCACAAAATAGGCATGAATCGATAACAACATCACTTTAATTCAGGAACTAATAACGAAATGATTGTATATACGGTAGGTACGTTTGATTTACTACATGTAGGCCACCTGGCTTTATTAGAGTACTGCAGTACACTCGGTGGCGTTGTTGCTGTGGGTGTTGCATCTGATGAAGTAGTAAACTCTTACAAGCCTAACGTTCCAGTCATTCCTCTTGATCAAAGAACAGAAATGCTTCAAGCGTTAAGTTGTGTCAATATCGTGCGCCCCTACCACGCGCTTGAATATGTTTCTGCTTGCAAAGAATTGAATGTCGATATTTTCGTCGTCGGCGAGGACTGGGGACGCAAGCCTCACAACCTCGCAGTAGAGGCTTATTTAAAAGCTGAAGGAAAACAGGTTATTCAAGTGCTTTATAACCCACGGACATCCTCTACTCGAATTAAGCAGAATGTCCTTGCCCAACCTAATAGAGCTAGGCTTATGGAACAGGCTATTGCTTAGCATTTTTGGGTTTAGCGCTTAGTTAGCTAACATTTGCGTTAATAATGCCTCACAACCTTTATGATCCAAATACCTCGGCACGGGGTAATTGTAATGCGCTTCTTTGAGGGCTCTCTTTGCGATTGAAGGGATATCCTCAACTCTACGCGCATCTAATTGCGACGGAATATCAAACGATCCCAGCATTGATTTAATTCGATATATAAACGCCTCAGCTAACGCTTCATCTGACTCATTCGCAAGTTTTAACCCGCTCACCTCTGCGAGTTCAGTCAATCGAAGCGTAGCAGCCCCTTTAGAATATTCCAGCACGTAAGGCAGCACAATAGCATTCCCTATCCCATGTAGTGTGCCGTAATATCCACCCAAATTATGCGATATAGCATGCACATACCCCAAACTAGCTTTGGTGATGGCCAAACCTGCATAATCAGAGGCTTGAGCCATGCTTTGTCTTGCCACAAGGTCAGCGCCATCTACCATAACTTTAGGCAGATTTTGCATGATCAAGCGAGTAGCCGCCAACGCATAGGCATCGGTTTCTTGGGATGCATTGATCGATATATAAGCCTCTATCGCGTGGGTTAATGCATCCACTCCTTTTTATTATTGCTATAGATATACCATTAATTACAGCAAAAGCTGCCTCAAGTCGCCTAGCAACACTCCCAGTAACGCAGTGAACCTTGCAGCATCGGCACCATTAACGGCTCGGTGATCATAAGATAAAGACAGCGGGAGCATTAACCGAGGCAAAAATTCGCTCCCATCCCAAACAGGCTTAATAGATGCTTTTGATAAACCAAGAATAGCCACTTCTGGCGTATTGACGATCGGGGTAAATGCCGTACCGCCAACACTCCCTAAACTCGATATCGTAAAACAACCTCCCTGCATTTCGGCCGGTTTAAGTTTCTTATCTTTGGCTTTTCCCGCTAAATCAATGCACTCTTCGGCTAACTGCCATAAACTTTTTTTATCAACATCTCTAATGACAGGCACCACTAAACCTGCCGGTGTATCAACGGCTACACCAATGTTGATGTAACGTTTTTGAATCAACTCATGAGAGTCCATATCAATAGAGACATTAAACTGAGGATAACGGTTCATTGCATAGGCGCAGGCTTTCAATATAAAAGGCAAAGGCGTTAACTTAGTACCTTTGGCTTCTGCTACTGCCTTTTGCGACTTCCTAAAGGCTTCCATATCGGTAATGTCAGCTTCATCAAACTGAGTAACATGCGGTACATTCAGCCAACTTTTATGCATATTTTCAGCGGTTAGCTTATGAATACGACTTAATGGCGTGTGCTCTACTACTCCAAACTGGCTAAAATCAGGCAGCGTGATAGAAGGTATGCCTTGCCCAACAGCGCCTGCAGAAACGGAGCCCTGCTTTAAGCCAGCCTTAACAAATGCCTGAACATCTTCTTTTAGAATTCGGTTCTTTGGGCCACTCCCCACGACATGAACCAAATCTACACCAAACTCTCGTGCGAGCTTACGAACAGCGGGCCCTGCATGCACTTTTTGGTCAATGCCATGCGTTGTAACGGAGGCTTCTGCAGTAGAGTGAGCAACGGTTGGCGCTCCTTTTTGAGCAATAGTTTCCGCTTTAGGTGCAGGTTCAGAATCAACTGTTTTTTCTTTAGTTGGCGCTCCTCTCTTACCCTTGACCATTAGTTCAACAATGGGATCATCGGTGCCTACAGTATCACCTTCTTTCACTAAGAGTTTTTCAACCGTCCCGCTATGAGGTGACGGTATCTCCATCGTCGCCTTATCAGACTCCACTACAATCAGCGTTTCGTCTTCTTCAACCGCATCTCCTACCTTTATTGTCACCTCAATCACGGTCACTTTATCTGAGCTTCCGGTATCTGGCACTGAGACAGTTTTTATGTCTGAGCCTGATACCGCTTCAGGTTCACGTTCTGCTTTGACAGGCGCTTGCTCAATAGCGTCCTCTTCATTCTCTGCTTTAGCAGCAGCGGAGACGGACTCCTGCTCACTTATGGCATCTGCAGGCTCTATCAACACAATAACATCACCTTCAGAGACTTTATCGCCCACGGCTAGCTTCATCTCTAGCACATCGCCCGCTGCTGATGCAGGAATTTCCATAGTCGCCTTATCTGATTCAAGTACCACTAAAACATCATCAACTGCAATCGTGTCACCAGCGGCAACACATAACTCAATTACCTCGACATCGGTACTACCACCAATGTCGGGAACTTTGATATCACTCGTACTCATCTCAAGCTCCTCAATATAGGGTCAGTACTCATTAGCGGGTGGCCGGGTTAGGTAAGTTTCGATCAATGTTGTATTTCCTAATCGCTTCGAGTACATGCTTTTGATCAATCTCACCACGCTTCGAGAGTGATTCTAGTGCTGCTACAACCACGAAGTACCGGTCAACTTCAAAAAAGTGACGTAGCTTTTCTCGCGTATCGCTTCGGCCAAACCCATCGGTACCCAATACCGTATAATCAGTCGGCACCATTGCCCTAATTTGTTCTCCATATAGCTTGATATAGTCGCTAGAAGCAATCACTGGTCCTTTTCTATCTTTAAGGCACGCTGCTACGTAACTCTCTTTATCTTTCTCTTCTGGGTGCAGCATATTCCACCGGCGCACATGCTCGCCATCTCTTGCAAGCTCATTAAAGCTCGTGACACTCCAAACATCAGATGACACACCAAAGTCTTCTGCCAATAATTGAGCGCCTGCTCGTACTTCATTTAAAATAGCCCCACTGCCTAGCAACTGAACATGTGGTTTTTTGCCTTTTCCTTTAGCTTTAATTTCTTCAAGCAAATACATGCCTTTAATAATGCCTTGCTCTGTTCCTTCTAGCATCTCCGGCTGTACATAGTTCTCATTCATGATGGTGATGTAGTAATAAACACACTCATTTTCAACATACATCCGCCTCATTCCATCCTGAATAATCACGGCTAACTCATGTGCATAAGCAGGGTCATAAGCGACACAGTTTGGCACCGTACCCGCCAAAATATGACTATGGCCATCTTGGTGTTGCAAGCCCTCACCATTAAGTGTCGTGCGTCCTGCAGTCCCCCCCATCAAGAACCCTCTGGCACGCATATCTCCTGCAGCCCAACAAAGATCCCCTACCCGCTGAAAACCAAACATAGAGTAGAATGTATAGAATGGAATAAGCGGATAATCGCTTGTACTATAAGCCGTTGCGCACGCCATCCATGCTGCCATTGAACCCGCTTCGTTAATCCCTTCTTCCAATATTTGACCGTCAGACGCTTCGCGGTAAAACATCATCTGATCACTATCATGGGGCACATACTTTTGCCCTTCTGACGTGTAAATACCTAATTGCCGGAACATACCCTCCATTCCAAATGTTCGCGCTTCATCTGGCACAATAGGGACAATACGTTTACCAATGCGTTTATCTTTTGTCAGGGTTGATAGCATCCTTACAAATGCCATAGTGGTAGAAATTTCTCGGCCATTAGAGCCTTTTAACTGGGCAGCAAACACATCTAAACCTGGAATCGTCAATGGCCGACTGTCTTTTCGCCTTTTTGGATAAAAGCCCCCTAATTTCTCACGCTGCTTTCGCATATAGAGCATTTCGGGGCTGTCGGCGGCAGGGCGATAATAAGGCGTGTCTTTTAGCTCTTCATCGCTCAACGGAATGCCAAAACGATCTCGGAAAGACTTCAACGTATCCAAATCTAGCTTTTTAAGCGAGTGCGTCGAGTTCTGAGCTTCTCCTGCTTTACCAAAGCCGTACCCTTTTATGGTATGCGTCAGGATGACAGTAGGCTGACCTTTTGTATTAACGGCTTCTTGATAGGCCGCATAGACCTTATAAGGATCATGCCCGCCTCTATTTAACTGATTAATATCTTCATCAGTTAAACCCTCTGCTAATTTAGCTAGCTCAGGGGATCGCCCAAAAAAGTGTTTGCGGGTATAAGCGGCACCATGACCTCTAAAGTTCTGCAAATCACCATCAACACATTCATCCATGGCTTTTTGCATCGCGCCATCAGTATCATTATCAAATAACGCATCCCAATGTCGCCCCCAAACCACTTTAATGACGTTCCAACCCGCACCTCGGAAGTTGCCTTCGAGTTCTTGTATGATTTTACCGTTCCCGCGTACCGGGCCATCTAAGCGTTGCAAATTACAGTTAACCACAAAAATAAGATTGTCGAGGTTTTCTCTACCCGCCAGTGATATTGCGCCCAGTGATTCCGGCTCGTCCGTCTCTCCATCCCCGATAAAGCACCATACTTTACGCTCTGAGTTATCCACTAACTCGCGATTATGCATGTATTTCATCGTATGTGCTTGATAAATAGCCTGCAGCGGACCAAGCCCCATAGACACCGTCGGGAACTGCCAGTATTCAGGCATTAACCAAGGGTGTGGATAGGAAGACAGACCATTACCATCGACTTCGTTTCGATAATTGTCCATCTGCTCAGTTGAAATTCGCCCCTCTAAAAAAGACCGAGCGTAAATACCGGGTGATGAGTGGCCCTGTATATAAATTAAATCAGAGTCACGTTTCTCATCACCGGCATGAAAGAAATAATTAAAGCCAACATCATACATAGTGGCAATCGATGAAAAGGTAGAAATATGTCCGCCTAAATCTCCTGGGCGTTGATTTGCTCTCAGTACCATGGCCAATGCGTTCCAGCGAATCAATGAGCGAATTCGTCGCTCCATAAACAGATCGCCAGGCATTCGCGCTTCTTTGTGAGCAGGAATAGTGTTCCGAAAAGGCGTATATATTGAATAAGGTAATTGAGTGCCGTCTCTTGTTGCTCTTTCTGCTAGTCGAGTTAATAAGTACTGGGCTCGATCAACCCCCTCGTTATCAATCACCGACTCTAGTGATTCCAACCATTCTCGGGTTTCAATCGGATCTAAATCCTCGTGCATCAGTTACTCCTACTGGATCTCATAACGTAAATACGTAAGTGCCGAGCCTGTATTTGTTCCACACAAATACCCATTAACACGCCTGACACGCTTAAATTTGATGAGTAGTCGAAACGACTTAAAATCCGGCCCACATTCGTGCATAGCCTTCACAACCAATAGAAGTGTTATCCGCCTACTATCACGCTTTAATCTTTAGCAACTGAAAACCAATCGCTCATAAGCTTTAGTTATTTATATTAAATTTTCACTATTTATATAGTGTAGGTCGATTCCAATATTTTGCTTAACGAAATAGAAAAGCGGTGTGAAGTTTGTTATTTATCAATTACCACACCTAAAAGTGCACATTTGTTCACATTTAACAAAAATGCTCATTTTGTACATACCTACAAACTGATAATATAGCCTCTCAACTAACACATTTCCTACGCTTATTATAGGCTTGGCCTTTTTACATGGTCATTCGCCTAGTCAGTAGGATAAAAACGCGTGAGCAGTATGAGTAAACTAAAAACCAACACAATAATGTTCTGTGCAACTTTACTAGGTGTACTGCAAACTAATGCCGTCTATAGCGTTGAGCCGATGTCCGAGTCAGATATGGGTAACGTGTTAGCAGTAAGTGGTGACGTGCTTAATATTATGGGAGCAACGGCTTCAGGCAACGCAGCAGGAACGTCAGTTAGCGAACGTCAACTTGAGGCAAGAAACAAACAGGCATCATCTGCTGCCAGTTACATCGAAACTGACTCGTCATTAGAGCCCCGTGCTAACGCATCTTTAACACCTTCTAACATCAACCCACAAGATAGCGTGTCGACATACAAGGTTAGTGAGCGCAGTAATGGAGCACTCGGTAACACGACACTTTTCTATGATGAAAAAGCCAACCTAAATAACTCGTCATATAAAGATAACACTCTCACCATCAACCAGAATGTTCAGGTTCAGCGGGTACAAATAGAACAGGCTAGACATTCAACAGGGGCAGCTGCACGCGGGGATTACACATTTGGTGGAATTCAAATTAACGGTGCGGTTTCTATCATGCAGCGCTAGCCGGTAAACAGTTACGCTCCGCCTTCCAAACCATGACCGCAACTCTTGCGGTCATAAAAAATAACAGTGAGAACTCAATAGAAACTGACAACCCTGCAAGCAGTGTAATCTCTGGTATTACAATCATCAATAACAATAGTGCCAAGCTGCTAAGGTGGAGTCGATAAAAGTATCGAGAGTGTTTAATCTTTAAAATAGCCCTCATATGCGGTAACGATTTAATCGCTTCAAAATCTCCCGCGCAAAACCGCTGCATATGCAGATAAGATAAAAATGGAATTATTTTCTGCAACATACCAACAATCACAGAAACAATCACACCGAAGACCAACAGTACACCGCTCAATAGCCATGTTTGATCACCCTTTCCCCACACATCAAATTTAAAAACAAAGTGCAGGATACTAAACACAGCTAACGATATGGCTGCGGTCTTCCAGAAGAGAACCGTTATATCCTCGATTTTCCGTTTTCGCTTGCTCAACAGCACCCAAACATAGGCAGCATAAATACCAAAACACCCTAATAAAACACCCATTATAATTGAAGTACCCCATGCGCCCGAGTAAAAGAACTCGACAACACTGGCAGTTATTAGGCTTAAGAACGTAACCACTGGCATCCAGCGCTGAAACGTCACATTAAATGAAGGCGTCACATGAAACATAGGGATAACTTGGAAACTTACGCCCATAATTAAAAGCCCAATCCAACCCGCCAGTGCCCAGAGCAAATGAAAATCAGTCCAGCGACGGTCAAACCCTACTGACTCAGGATAACCGTGCATCAACAGCAGCGCAGCACCTACGCTAATCATTATCAATAAAGATAAAAGTGACAACCTCATAGACATTAATGTTGGGGAGTATCGTTGTGCACGCGCTATTGCGATTAATCCACAGACAACTAGCACTAACAACCCTAACACAAGCAAGCAAGCTGCTGCAGCATACCACTCAGCCACACCGTTCAGCATTGCGATAAAAAATAACCCGCCACCCGATGCCAGACAACCATAAACGACTGCAGCTACAAGCCGCCCACCAGGCAAAAGACGCCCCCCGACAACCGACGTAATTTGAAATAACGCGCCGACCATCACCATCGTAATAGTCCCGATCGTTATCAGGTGGAGTGTGAATATGACATCTTTAATCCATCGGCTCTGCCATAATGCGATATCTTCACTTAAAAGTAGTTGAATGCCTAACAAACTTAGAACAATACCTGCAAGCACGGCAAACAAAGGGGCGGTTAAAAAAAATCGATAAGGGATTGTCCAGTAAGGAACAAAATCAAAGTTTAATGTTGCGTCTGCTTTCATCTGGCGTTAATCCGGCGTTGAGTCAGTCAAAAAACGCGCTGCCGCTTCTATGTTATCTTTGTGCCAAAACTGAATTTTCACGACATTTTCAGCAGGGTAAGTCGTATAATGGTCAAAGCCCATTTCAGCTGCTGTCTGATACAGAGGAAAAGGCTCTTGCCGGTGAGTCATTTTGAAAATCGCGTCACTTGGCAAAGCCATTAAAATATCTACAGCAAGACTATAAGGCTCTGGCGGCTCAAGATCGCTTACATCTAAATGAATCACACTCACTCTTTACCCACTTGTTACGTTTTGAACAGCCACTAGAGCGCTGCTAATTTTCTGTTCAGTCTCTTCTTTCGGTAATGCGTCATTCAGCATTGGGTAGAGAACCTGCTCTTCTTTCATATTATGCTGCTGCATAAATATCATTAAAGATTCACACTGCCCTAAAGCATCATCCGCGTCTTTACCTTCTATCGCAGCAGTAATCGATTTCAGCATCTCGCGCATTTGAAGGTGCTCACCACGCATAACCATTGTCGGCCCTGCACGCATTCCCGTCGCCTCTTCAAACCCGGGGAATAGCGTTTGTTCTTCAAGTGTAAAGTGTTGCTCAACTCTATTACTAAACTCCATCCAGAGTGCTAGCCCTGAATCGAACTTGCCTGCGGCGATCGCCTCTTCAGCATTAGCATAAATTTCATCACAGCTACGATGGTCATCGGTCATTAATTCTGATATTGAAGACATATACATTGAGTCTCATTTTTGTTTTTGACAGTTCTGATTGTTGAGCGTAAGTATCAAAAACTACAGGGAAAATCTAAATGATTTACATCAAATAGGTTCAGAAAGAACACATGCCCAGTGTAAGGGCTCGCTTTGATGATTGACGGGATATAGGGGTAATCACCTATTTCGCTCAGTCTATATTTTATTAAAATGGCCTCACGTTATTTAATTCATTTCTTCCCTGTCATCTGAGAAGAGCTTTGGGCACTAGGTTATCGCAACCTAAGTGCCCTTTTTTTTGTTCTTTATATTCATATAAGTTTCGCTTTTCATTTGTTACCTTATAGATTCTTGCTTATTCCAATGACCTAGACGCCAGATGACCAATAGAAGGATGTAACGATGAAGTTCATACTAGGAGCGCTGCTTAGCCTCATTACCCTATACGGATGTTCAACAGTCAAAATAATTGACGCTAATCCTGATAACCCTGCCAAAATTTTAAAATCAGAAATGTCGGGTTTGAGCCCATCACAAACCAACACTCAGGGCAGCTGGCAATCGACCTTGGATTACGTCAATAAGAAATTAAAGTACGGTGAGAAGGTGTTTTACAGCACAACCTTCAAAAAATTTGTGCATGCTAAATTTTCGAACGAATATACGCTTTTTGAAATGAGTGCTTTAGATATCGACAATGCATACCTTCGCCGACAAGGTATAGGCTCGAAAAAAGGAAATGCAAACAATAGCATTAGCATTCCTGCAAAAAACCAATCTAAAGGCTTTGAGCATATTCTCGCTTCAGGCGAACGTTCAACTTCGCACCAATTAGTCCTTAAAGTGGATTCAGCCAGTGACAGCATAAAAGTAAAACAGGCGTTCAAGTTGATGTCCCCCCCCGCCAAACAAGGCAATGAGCAGGAGTAACCGCTTACCACTCTCATACTTTCTAATAATTATGCAAACTTATTGAACTTTATTATTTTGCACTTTAGACCTAAAGTGCATAAATTTTTTTAAGTTAGACCGAAGATAACCCACTGAAAATTAAACTATCTTCAGCGTACAGAGGTAATCTTACTTGCATTATGCCGAGCCTGTCATAAGCTTGCTTAAATAACCGTTACAATTTTCGGGCTTTTCATCAATCTGCAATCTTTGTAGTATTGATGCCCAATGACCTCCTAGAGCATAAAACACGCTCATAGTTTGTCGGAGCCGGACATTTAATCAACGGGAATACCGATCAAGGTAGTCCATACCTGTAAATACAATCATTTGAAATATCAGGATCATAATAATGAAAAAAGTGAACAAGAAAATTCTGGGTTTTAGTGCATCTTTAGTGATGATGGGTGCAGCCGCACTATCACAGGCAGAAACATTAAAGATAGGTCTTGCTGGCCCAGTAACAGGTCCCGTAGCACAGTACGGTGATATGCAAATGATCGGTGCTCAAATGGCCATCGCCAAGATCAATGAGGCTGGTGGTGTTAATGGCATGCAGCTAGAAGGCGTAATCTACGATGACGCTTGCGACCCAAAGCAAGCGGTTCAAGTAGCAAACAAAATCGTCAATGATGGCGTTAGCTATGTAGTCGGTCACTTATGTTCAAGTTCGACTCAACCTGCGTCAGACATTTATGAAGACGAAGGCATCATGATGGTAACTGCGGCATCTACTAGCCCTGAAATCACTTCTCGCGGTTACAAAATGGTGTTCCGTACCATCGGCCTAGATAGCCACCAAGGCCCTACCGCTGGTAACTATATCGCAGATAAAGTGAAGCCAACCAAAATGGCTATCATCCACGACAAGCAGCAATATGGTGAAGGTATTGCCAGCGCAGTAAAAGAGACCGTAGAAAGCAAAGGCATTAATGTTGTCATGTTCGAAGGTGTTACCGCGGGTGATAAGGACTTTTCATCATTGATTGCTAAGCTACAAAAAGAAGGCGTTGATTTTGTTTACTACGGCGGCTACCACCCAGAGCTAGGCCTAATTCTTCGCCAGTCTGCTGAAAAGCAATTCAAAGCTAAGTTTATGGGGCCAGAAGGTGTTGGTAATAAAGATTTAAGTGCCATTGCAGGGCCAGCATCAGAGCAACTCCTTGTAACGCTACCACCAAGCTTTGACCAGCGTCCTGAGAATGCTGACCTCGTCGCTTCGTTTAAAGCAAAAGAGCAAGACGCGAGCGGCGCATTTGTTTTAACCGCCTACTCTGCCGTTCAAGTTATGGCAGACGCAATGAAGAAAACAAACTCTACTGACACTGATAAAGTTCAGAAAGCAATGCGCGAAATGACTTTTAAAACGCCAACTGGAGATATTCAGTTTGACGAAAAAGGTGATTTGAAGAGCTTTGATTTTGTCGTTTACCAATGGCATGCAGATGGCAGCAAAACACTCGCCAAATAAGCCACTTAAGCACTAAAAACAAAACACCCTCTTTTATAAAAAGAGGGTGTTTTTTTGTATCATTGGCATCTTAAAACAAGGTTGTTTTGGGTGACAATCATCCAGTGTACAGCACCAACTAGTTAAACAGAGCCTGGAGCCCATTGATGTTAGAAGCAACCCTCTATTTCATTCAGCAATTACTGAATGGCCTGACTATCGGTAGTACCTATGCGTTAATCGCCATAGGCTATACCATGGTATATGGCATTATCGGCATGATAAATTTTGCCCACGGTGAAATTTACATGATCGGCATGTATGTTTCGTTTATCGCCATTAGCGGATTAATCCCCTTACTGGGTATCGAATATTTACCCCTTATTCTTATTATTACCCTTGCGATTTCAATGTTCATCTCAAGTACTTATGGTTGGGCTATTGAACGCGTAGCCTACCGGCCAGTAAGAGGTGGAAATAGGCTCATTGCACTGATCTCAGCAATCGGCATGTCAATATTCTTGCAAAACTATGTACGTATCGCTCAAGGCTCAAGAGATATTGCTATGCCTTCGTTGATACAGGGGGGGTGGAGCTTTGGCCCACCTGAAGGTTTTCAGGCGTCACTATCTTATATGCAACTCTTTATATTTATAGCAACCTTCATCACCATGGGCGGACTCACATTCTTTATTGCCAAATCTCGTATGGGTCGCGCTTGCCGAGCCGTATCTGAAGATATGAAAATGGCTGGATTACTCGGTATCAATACCAACAGAATCATTTCGCTTACATTCGTTATTGGTGCAGCACTTGCCGCCGTTGCGGGTCTTCTTCTGGGTTTGTATTACGGTGTCACTAACCCCTATATTGGTTTTATAGCGGGTCTTAAAGCATTTACCGCCGCGGTATTGGGTGGCATAGGTAGTATTCCTGGGGCAATGCTCGGAGGTCTATTACTTGGCGTTACTGAAAGTATGACATCCGCTTACTTCAGCTCTGAATATAAAGACGTTGTTTCGTTCGGTTTATTAATACTTATTTTGTTATTCCGTCCGACTGGCTTGCTCGGAAAACCAGAGGTGGAGAAGATTTGATGAATGATAAATTTATTCCTGCATTAATCGCAGGTGTTGTTACGTTTGTTCTGGCCTTTCCGCTATTAGGGTTAAATATTGTCTCTGATGGCCTAACACCAAGACTTGAAGGTGCAGAATCAACCACTCTCATCTATATTGCACTGGCGTCCTTAGCGGTATTTTTCTTCCAACTATGGAAAGAAAGCATTATCAGCATCGCCAAAAACATTCCCCTTCCTAGAAAGGCGTATGCATCATCCGTAGCAACCTCTCAAGCTCAAAGAGACAAGCGTGAAAGAATATTCACATTTGTTGTCCTTGCACTGGCCTTAGCTTGGCCTTTCTTTGCGTCTAGAGGCAATGTAGACCTTGCAACACTAGTATTAATCTACGTTATGCTAGGTCTAGGGCTAAATATTGTTGTTGGGTTAGCAGGACTATTAGATCTTGGCTACGTTGCTTTCTATGCCGTAGGCGCCTATAGCTATGCACTGCTTTATCAATACTTTGGGCTATCCTTTTGGGTTTGCCTTCCTCTTGCAGGGTTATTCGCTGCAACATTTGGATTTATCCTTGGCTTCCCTGTACTCAGGTTAAGAGGCGATTACCTCGCTATCGTAACGCTAGGGTTCGGTGAGATTATCCGCATACTCCTTAACAACTGGACCCACCTTACCGGTGGACCTAACGGTATTGGTAGCATTCCTAAGCCATCGCTATTTGGTTTAGAGTTTGGGCGAAGAGCAAAAGAAGAAGGCAACATCCCCTTCCATGAATTTTTCGGTATAGATTACAACAGCGGCTATAAAGTTATATTCCTTTACTTATTGGCGCTAGTACTCGTAATGCTCACAATTTATGTCATCCGACGACTTATGCGCATGCCAGTAGGTAGAGCATGGGAAGCACTACGCGAAGATGAGATTGCTTGTCGCTCACTAGGGTTAAATAGAACTGTTATCAAGCTCTCAGCCTTTACTATTGGCGCTTCGTTTGCTGGGTTTGCAGGTGCTTTCTTTTCGGCAAGACAGGGATTTATAAGCCCTGAATCGTTCACCTTTATTGAATCTGCCATCATCCTAGCAATTGTTGTGCTCGGAGGCATGGGCTCGCAACTTGGTATCATTTTAGCCGCTGTGGCTATGACCGTACTGCCAGAACTGGCTCGCGAATTCCAAGAATACCGCATGCTAATGTTTGGTTTAATGATGGTACTAATGATGATCTGGCGACCACAGGGTTTGCTCCCGATGAAACGTAAACATATGGAGCTGACCAATGTCTGAACCGATGTTAAAAGTTAGAGACTTATCAATGCGCTTTGGTGGCCTACTGGCTGTTAATGGCGTATCTCTCGACGTGAACGAGCGAGAAATTATTTCTGTCATTGGCCCTAACGGTGCAGGTAAAACCACCGTATTTAACTGTATAAGTGGTTTTTACAAGCCCACGGGCGGCAATATTAACTATAAGGGAAAAGAAATTCATACCCTTGCAGACTTTAAAATTAGCCGCTTGGGAATGGTCAGAACGTTCCAACATGTTCGACTCTTTAGTCAAATGACTGTTATTGAGAACTTGCTAGTTGCGCAGCACAGGCACGTCAACACCAACTTGTTCTCAGGGCTCTTAAAGACTCCGTCTTACCGCAAAAAAGAGCAAGAGTCGATTGACCGAGCAGTTTACTGGCTTAAGAAAGTAAACCTATTCGAGTTCGCTAACCGCGAAGCAGGCAACCTCGCTTATGGACAGCAAAGAAGACTCGAAATAGCACGCTGTATGGTAACTGAGCCAGGTCTACTGATGCTCGATGAACCCGCAGCAGGCCTAAACCCTAATGAAACAAAAGAGCTTGATGAGCTCATTGTTAGCCTTAAAGAAGATTATAACGTCTCTATTTTGCTGATCGAGCATGATATGAACTTGGTCATGGGTATCTCTGATCGAATCTACGTTATCAATCAAGGCCAACCACTCGCCTCTGGAACCCCTGATGAAATCAGAGCTAACCCAGACGTCATCAAAGCTTATTTGGGAGAGGTGTAAATGCTCAAGCTACAAAACGTTCATACCCATTACGGTAAGATTGAAGCTTTAAAAGGTGTATCGCTAGAGGTCAACGAAGGAGAAATAGTCTCTTTAATTGGGGCCAATGGTGCAGGAAAATCCACACTACTCATGACGGTATGTGGCGATCCTAGAGCCAGCTCTGGCCAGATTCTCTTTGAAGGTAAAGACATAACCCAGGCTAACACCGCCGATATTATGCGAAGCGGTCTAGCCATCGTACCAGAAGGACGTCGAGTATTTTCAGGATTAACGGTGCTCGAGAACCTACATATGGGTGGTTTCTTTACTAACAAGCGAGAATTCGACTCAACTTTGGAATACGTTTTTAAGTTATTTCCTCGGTTAAAAGAACGCCAAAGCCAACGCAGCGGTACCATGTCTGGTGGCGAGCAGCAGATGCTTGCCATAGGTCGTGCGCTGATGACTAAACCACGCATGATATTTCTCGATGAGCCATCACTGGGTCTAGCACCTATTATCATTAATCAGATATTCGAAATTATTGAACAACTGAGAGATGAAGGCATGACGGTATTTTTGGTTGAACAGAATGCGAATCAGGCATTACGGCTCGCCGACAGAGGTTATGTACTAGAAAACGGAGAGGTGGTACTTCAGGATACGGGCGATAACTTGCTTGTGAACGAAGATGTCCGGAAGGCTTACTTAGGCGGCTAAAGCCAGAGATAAACTAAACTGCAGAAGCGCCAATTTGGCGCGATAGGTCTACTGAACAAGATCTTCGCGCCAAAGAGGCACCCCTACAAGTTGTTTAGATACAACTTAACCCGTTACGATTAGTTACCGTGTACAACAACTTTATAGTTACCAATAATACCTAGGATATTATTCGCTTTCCAATCGATATGGTTGACGGAAGTAATTCCACCCGCCTTCTTAGCGGCCTCAATACTACAGTCACCTGTAGCAACAAGTACCAAAATACTAGTACAAGAAGCTTCACCAACTTTGGTTGACTTACCTGTATTTGCCGTTGCTGCAACAGGTAAATTTACACTCGTTAATAATGAACCAACAGGCATAGAGGTTGCGCAACCACCAAGCATTAGGCTTGCTGAAACTAAACCAGTCATCAGTACTTTTTTCATTTAGAAGTTCCCTTGATAATAAATAAATTCATTCCATTTGGAGGGGGCACTATACTGAATTTAATCTCAGGTTTCTAGAGGCAACAAGACCTATTTAAAATAGGTCAAGCCAAAGCAAGTATATGTTTAAATTGTAGGAACGCCAATTTGGCGCGAACGTCTTATGTTATAGATCTATCACGCCAAACAGTTGGCTTAAAAATAATACCGATAACCGATCGATATATCGTAGAAGTCATCATCGTTATGCCATTCCTGCGCTAATGACACTCTTACCGCATGATTAACACCTAGATTAAAGTTCTGAGTAAACCCAGCCCTCATCCGATAATCGTCATTTAAAAACTGCGAGCCAGAAAAGTCCACTTTTTGAGTCCCTATAGGTGAATAATAAAGTAGGCCCGTCTCGACACCAATAGCTGGCTCAAGAATCGAATTAAACTGTTTATTGTGCTCAATTCTCCCAGTTAACAGGCCAAATAACTCGACGTTATCTGACAACTCATAACTGTGACCTGCCCCACCGTTTAACTGTACAACACCCACTTCCTCATTGCGGCTATAGACCCTTTCGTAGCCCACCTGAACTTTCCATGATAGAGGTGTTAGGAATAAGTTCCTTTTTGATAACGAGGTAATATCCACTAGATCAAATCGATTGAGCTTTAAACCATCATTGTTATAGTGTCTTAATTCGGTATTAAACAAAATAATTTGAGCGCCACGTAAATAGCCTTTCTGATTATCTAGCAAGTCATGATAAGTCACACGGTAATTAATCTGCTGAAACACCTCATCATTCCGCTCACCAACCGAAACACCTGCAGTAATGGTTTTATGACCGGTTTCAGGGGCATCTGGTCTATCTACAACCACCTTTTTAGACGATAGTTTATTAAGTGCTAATAATAACTGATAGCTTCGTTTAGCCATCGCTTCATCACGTTGGGTTTGAAGTTGTATATAACGTAGGTAGCTATATGCAATTTGCACCACTTCACCTTTTTGAGCCTGATTCAGAGCCTCAAACTCTGGCGTATTCATAACATCAATATCATTAGATAGTGCTTTACCCAAACGTTGAATATCCTTCGGTAAAGACTCAATGCGAGCATGAAGTTCGGCTAATTCCGAAGGCCTAAAATACGTACTTTCAACTAACCCTTCGTCTACTACTGCCCTCACCGTATTAGTAGGGATAGCATCAAGTTTAAAGCGCTCGGTAAGATTCACTTCTGGCCTTACCAGCTCTAACAATTCAAGAAGTCTAAAGGCACAGTTTTCATCAAAGAAATAATAGTCAAAGTTAATGTTTTTTAACTCCCACACATGAGTCAAAATCAAGTCAACTTCTTCAGGTGTATAGTTGAGCTTATACTCCCATATATCGCGGTTCTCCATTCGGTTATATTCTTTGATTTTCTCAAAATAGCGCATCATGTTATAAACGCCAGGATAACCACCCGCCAACCCTCTAAACGCAAAAGAGATGGAATTATCATCATTGTTAATATTGGCGCCGAAATTGAGCGCATACGATAGCCAGTCAGAGCCACCTTCAATGTCTTTAGGATCAAACCTTAGTAGCGTGTGCCCGAACATCGAAGATGGGCTATTCAAGGCAGTTGCAGGAAATATAAGAGAGACTGAATGCGCATTCACCTGCTCTCTCCATTCGATATATTCAGTACAACGAACAGCAGGCAGTTTTTCTGAGTCCAGTGCGAGTTGTTCTGAAATCCATTTAAAGCGATAAACAAAACGGCATTGAGCATGCTGCCCATCTAAGTCTTCACTGATAAAAAACGCATCAATAGTACTTTGTAACTCGTTCTCAGCATTAAAATGACCATCAGGCGCATAAAAGAACGTGGCATCATCAACATAACTACTAACACCCGTACCTGAAAAATAGTCGCGTCGATAGTGCAGTAATTTTCGCCAAGTATCATCTTCGGATAGCTTAAGCATGGCTGCTTTTTGCTTAACTGAGTGAGCATAACCGGCGCGATCATCGGCTTGAGTTTCTGCTAGCGCATAACCTGACAATCCCCCTATCAGAGAGAGAGAGAACAACAAACGAAAAAAGTGCATATTAGAAAACTTAGAAGAGTATAAGAAAGAATGAGTGCCTTAGAGAGTCGTGCACTGCTCCAATAAAACGATGTCTGAACGATACAAGGTGTGATTAGCGGATTAGAAGCGTTCAACATTCATCGAAACGTACAAAAAATAAAGAACACCTACCTAAATAGGTGTTCTTTAGAGGATGATTAAGCTGCGTACTTGCTTAAACGGCTATCAGCCTTCATCACTTTCAATACTGATGCCATTGCATCTTCAGCCGTTACATTTTCACTTGGGAAAATGACAGCGAAGTTTTCGTGCATAACCGCATCAAAAACCTGACGATCTTCAGCTTGAACATTAAGTGCAACTGCAACAGTAGTCAGTGCATCACCGTGTCCGCGCGCAACATCTTCTGAAAACTCACCCATGATGCTAGACAAGTCAATCATTGACTTACCGCCATAAGTAAGTGTTCCGTTAGCAGAACAACCGTTAGTGCCACTGGTCATACCGAATGTAGCGTTTCCTGAAGTACCGTTAGTAGTAGATGCTACAACGTGCATAGGAAGACCTGATTGACCTTCAAACAACATGTTACCCCAACCACAGCTATCGCCACCTGGAACAACTGCTGAAGCTGATAAAGAAGCTGCCATTAAACCTGTTGCCAATAAAACTCTTTTCATTGTAATTCCTCTACTTTTCATTCGTTGCATATCATCGAATCGATGCATTACATTTGAAATTCTTGATTAGCTAACTACACCCATTTAACTCAACAGAGTAAAACGCAGTAAGCCCATCTTATCTATGTCTTGATCGCTGTTGCCAGCAGACCTTTCAATAGCCGTTCCTTCGAAAGTGATCGTCCCAAAAAAACATCATCTTTTCAAGTGGCTACCTTGAATTAAAGTAGAAGAGGTTAAATAAAGCAAACATATTCATCACAAAAAAGTCTGATTTCAAACTCTTTGCAAGTTACTGTTATGTTAATAGCTAGATACTGTTATGCTAATCGATATTTTTTGATTTTTTTCCTACCTAAATAACCTGTAAATTAACCATGCACCCACAACAATCTCTACTGAAGCACACTCATCGTTCGCATCGTGCAGTTACTTTTTATATCTATTTAATCGTCGCTTGTTTAAATATTAGTGGCTGCAGCGGTCTATTCTTTTACCCAGATAAAACCCATTACTTTACACCTAAGCAAGCCAATATTGAGTTCAATGATATTTTTTTGACAACGGTCGATGGAGAAACACTGCATGGCTGGCATCTTAAACCTAACCAACAAAGCAAAGGCATTGTCTACTTCTTACATGGTAATGCTGAAAACATCAGTACACATACAGGAAGCGTGGTATGGATGGTCGAGGAAGGCTATGAAATATTCGCCCTAGATTATCGAGGCTTTGGTAAATCAACAGGGACACCCGATATAGCTGGCGCACTCACCGATATAAACACAGGTTATGAATGGGTAATATCCCAAACGTCAGATAAGCAGAGAGATGTCTTTATCTTAGGGCAAAGTTTAGGGGCAGCATTAACCCTTAGTTTTACAAGCCATAACAGCGGGCTAGAAAAACATGTTAACGGCATTATCATTGATGCAGGCTTCCCTAGCTTTAGAGGAATTGCCAAAGAGAAACTAAGCGATGTGTGGTTAACCTGGCCTTTACAGTATCCGTTGTCTTGGTTAATACCATCAACGTATGACTCTGATAATCACCTCTCCAATATTGCGCCGATACCATTATTGGTGATTCACAGTACAAATGATGTCGTCATTCCTTTTCATCATGGCCAGTCGATTTTTCAACAAGCCTCTGAACCTAAAGAGTTTCTTATTACCGGCACACCTCATACAGCAACATTCAGCTCAGCGGGGTATATCGATTACACGCTTAGATTCTTAGAATATTATTCGCGTCAACAATAATAAAGGGAGCATAAGCTCCCTTTATTAAATAGCGACAGAATTAACCTTCTGCGCCTTCTTCAAGGCCTTTCATGGTCAGTTTAATACGGCCGCGTGCATCAACATCCAGCACTTTAACCTTAACCATCTGACCTTCAGACAGTACATCTTTCACGTTCTCAATACGCTCTTGAGAAATCTGAGAGATGTGTACTAGTCCGTCTTTACCAGGCAAGATATTTACAAAGGCACCGAAATCAACGATACGCTCAACCTTACCTTCGTAGACTGCTCCCACTTCTGCTTCAGCTGTGATTTCGTTAATACGATTAATCGCCGCTTCTGCACCTTCTAAAGTATCAGCGTAAACTCGAACTGAACCGTCGTCTTCAATATCAATCGAAGCGCCCGTTTCTTCACAGATAGAACGAATAGTTGCACCGCCCTTACCAATGATGTCACGAATCTTATCAGGGTGAACCTTAAGGTTGTGCATTGAAGGTGCTTTATCAGAAACCTTGTCACGTGAAGATTCGATAACCTTGTTCATTTCGCCCAAGATTTCGATACGTGCATTTTGAGCCTGCTCTAGAGCAATCTCCATGATCTCTTCAGTGATACCTTCGATCTTGATATCCATCTGAAGTGCCGTTACACCTTCTGCAGTACCGGCTACTTTAAAGTCCATGTCGCCCAAGTGATCTTCATCACCCAAGATGTCGGTTAATACCGCAAACTCACTGCCTTCTTTAACCAAGCCCATTGCAATACCAGCAACGGGTGCTTTAAGAGGAACACCGGCATCCATAAGTGCCAAGCTACAACCACAAACACTGGCCATAGAGCTTGAACCGTTAGACTCAGTAATCTCTGACACTACACGGATTGCGTAAGGGAAGTCTTCTTGAGTCGGAAGAACCGCCTGCATACCACGGCTAGCCAATTTACCGTGACCAATCTCACGACGACCAGGCGCACCCATACGGCCACACTCACCAACAGAATATGAAGGGAAGTTATAGTGAAGCATAAAGGCTTCTTTCTTCTCGCCCTGTAGCGTTTCTACCAGTTGAGAATCACGAGCAGTACCTAAAGTAGTGGTCACAATCGCTTGTGTTTCACCACGCGTAAAGAGTGCTGAACCGTGTGTATTTTGTAATACACCCACTTCTACATTTACACCACGAACAGTTTTCGTGTCACGGCCATCTATACGAGGCTCGCCTTTGATGATACGGCTACGAACAACATCTTTTTCAAGCTTACTGAAGAAACCTTTAACGTCATCGGCACTTGCCTGACCTTCTTCGTCACCGGCTAATTTTTCTACTGCTTCAGTACGAATCTCACCTAAACGGCTATAACGCGCCATTTTGTCACTAATAGTATAGGCTTCGTTAATTTGATCTGCATAACCCGCTTTAACGGCTTCAAGTACAGATTGATTAACGTCTTCTGGAGTCCACTCCCACTTTTCTTTACCCGCTTCAGCAGCGAATTCAGAAACAGCATCAACCACCACTTGCATTTCTTGGTGTGCAAATAATACAGCACCTAACATTTCGTCTTCAGTTAGCTCTTTAGCTTCAGACTCAACCATGAGTACCGCATCTTTAGTACCCGCAACAACCATGTCTAGTAATGATGTTTCTAGCTGCTCGTAAGATGGGTTTAACACATAACCGTCTTCATCAGAAAACGCAACACGTGCTGCACCGATAGGGCCTTTAAAAGGAACGCCTGAAATACTTAAAGCTGCAGAAACACCAATCATCGCGGCGATATCAGCATCTTGAGTTTTGTTTGCCGACATAACCTGACAAACAACCTGCACTTCGTTCATGAAGCCTTTAGGGAAAAGAGGACGAATAGGACGGTCAATCAAACGTGAAGTCAGAGTCTCTTTTTCGCTTGGACGGTTTTCACGCTTAATGAAACCACCCGGTATTTTACCTACTGAATATTTTCTTTCCTGATAATGAACAGACAATGGAAAGAAGTCTTGTCCTGGTCTAGTGCTCTTTGCAGCAGTAACTGCTACTAAAACAGAGGTGTCATCGACTGACACAAGTACAGCGCCTGTTGCTTGACGCGCGATGCGACCTGTTTCCAAGGTCACTGTAGAATTACCGTATTTAAAAGTTTTTGTTACCGTAGTCACGACGGCTCCTGTCAATTGTTTTATATATCCCAGTTCCAACCTGCTATAACGGCTTACATCATCCGAAATAACACCAATAAGTTCTTTCTAGTAAGACTTCTGCTCTAGTAAAACGCTTTATAAAAAAATCATCTTATATAGATACAGTGTAACCATAACACCATAGCACAAAAAAAAAATACCGGATTACCCCTATAAGAGAATAACCCGGTACTCATACAACGCGTCTATAAAACGACACCTACGAAACATAGTTTCTTATAGGCCGCTTCTGACAAGAAGTATTGCGCCTGAATCTTAACGACGTAGACCAAGTCGAGCAATTAGATCAACATAACGGCTAGCATCTTTCTTCTTCAGGTAGTCAAGCAGCTTACGACGCTGGTTAACCATGCGAATAAGACCGCGACGTGAATGGTGGTCCTGCTTGTTCTCTTTGAAGTGACCCTGCAATTTGTTGATGTTTACTGTCAACAATGCAACTTGAACTTCAGGAGAACCAGTATCGCCTGCTTCACGCTGGTACTCACTTACAACTTTTGATTTTTCTTCGGCATTTAACGCCATGTTAGTCTCCTAAATATGCATTAATTTAAAGTTTTCAGTAACCGCGCATATTTACAGCTACCGAACTTTCGATCTAATCACTAGATTCGAAATTTACTAATCGACGCGGTGCTATTTCACCATCGTCCATTATCTCGGCCATGCCAAGAAATCGTTCACCTTGCTCTTCGTCGTTAGAATAAAGACGAATTAAGCCAGATTTTAAAGAATGCGCTATTCTAACCGCTTGCCCTTGTAATATCGAGCCAGATTGCTCACTATTTAGACAAATCTGATCAAATCCATCTAACATTATATCAATCGGCAACAAAAAAGGATCTAACGCGGCTGCTCCGTCACGTTCTTGAAGCGCTTCCAATTGGCTAATCGTAACCGTACGATCAAGCGGAAATGGCCCCGCTTCTATTCGCCGAAGCATTGAAACATGAGCCCCACAACCTAGTATCTCACCTATATCTTCAACTAGCGTTCGAATATAAGTGCCTTTACTACAGTAAACCTCTAGATCAAACTCGCCATCTCTTACATCAAGTAATTCAATTTTGAAGATTTTGATCGTTCGGATTTTACGTTCGATTTCGACACCCGCACGCGCATACTCATATAATGGTTTACCATTATGCTTGAGAGCAGAATACATGGGGGGGACTTGTTCAACATCACCTATAAAGCGATTGATGACTTTCAGCAATTCTTCACGCTGAAACTCACTCACGGGTCTGGTTTCGAGAACGTTGCCGTCACTATCGCCGCTATCAGTGATAACGCCTAGCTTAGCAGTGGTGCGATACGCTTTGTCTGCATCGAGCAGATAACGAGAAAATTTAGTGGCTTCGCCAAAGCAGATCGGCAGAACGCCGGTGGCTAGCGGATCAAGATTTCCGGTATGGCCTGCTTTGTTAGCATCAAACAGCCAGCGGACTTTCTGAAGCGCTTTATTAGAAGTAATACCAGTGGGTTTATCTAAAAGAAGAACGCCACTGATCTTACGGCCTTTTTTCCTACGACCCAAAAGAATTAATCCTCAGATTCATCAGTTGAAGTATCTGAACGATTACCAGCAAGTTGCTGATCTTTAGAACGGGCCTGATCGATAAGCGTAGACATTCTACGACCTTCACCAACCGTTTTATCAAAATAAAACCTTAAATGAGGAACCATTCTGATTTGAATCGAACGCCCTAATTCATTTCTTAAGAAACCTGCCGCTTTATTAAGAACATCTAGCGTCATTTTGATTTCATCTGAATGCTCGTTCAATTCTTCTGCTGTCAGAACAGTGATGTACACATCAGCATACCCCATATCACGACTAACTCTTACATCATTGATCGTGACCATACCAATACGGGGGTCTTTCAAACCAGTTTGAACCAGTTGAGCTAGCTCTCGCTGAATTTGATCTGCGATTCTTTGGGTACGACTAAATTCTTTAGGCATATATTCTCTATTTAACTATTTTGATCTATGAATAGATCAACTAAAAAACCAGCAAATAAGGCGCCTCATTCTCATGAGACGCCAAACTATGTTGCTTAGAGGCTTCTTTCAACTCTCACAGAGTCAAATACTTCTATCTTATCGCCAACTTTAACGTCGTAGTTCTTAACACCGATACCACACTCAGTACCTGAACGAACTTCATTAACGTCATCTTTAAAGCGACGAAGTGACTCTAACTCACCTTCGAAGATTACCACGTTATCACGAAGAACGCGGATCTGCTTGTTACGATAAATCGTACCTTCAGTCACCATACAACCAGCGACCTGACCAAACTTAGGTGAGCGGAACGTATCACGCACTTCTGCAAGACCGACAATATCTTCTCTAAACTCAGGCGCCAACATACCCGTAAGCGCTTGTTTAATGTGGTCAATAATGTCATAGATAACACTATAGTAACGAAGATCCAGACCTTCAGCATCAATCACTTTCTTCGCTGTTGCATCTGCACGCACATTAAAGCCAATGATAACCGCGTTAGTCGCCAATGCTAAGTTAGCGTCAGTTTCAGCAATTCCACCAACACCGCTCGATACAATCTTAACCTGAACTTCTTCGTTACCGATATCAGCAAGTGCTGTTGTTAGTGCTTCAAGTGAACCACGAACATCAGTCTTAAGAACGATATTAAGGTTCTTAACTTCGTCTTTACCCATGCCTTGGAACATATTCTCAAGCTTGGCAGACTGCTGACGCTGGAATCTAACATCACGGTACTTACCTTGACGGAAGTTAGCCACTTCACGAGCGCGCTTTTCGTCAGGTACAACAATAAAGTCATCACCTGCGTCTGGCGTTCCGTTTAAGCCTAAGATCTCAACCGGAATAGAAGGTCCACCTTCGGTGACTTTCTTTCCGTTTTCATCAAGCATGGCTCTCACTTTACCGAAGTACATGCCGGCAATAACCACATCACCTTGATGTAACGTTCCGTTTTGTACCAATACCGTTGAAACAGCACCACGCCCTTTATCAAGGCTCGCTTCAATAACAACACCTTTTGCAGGTGCAGACGGTACTGCTTTAAGCTCAAGAACTTCTGACTGAAGCAATACGGCATCAAGAAGCTCATCGATACCTTGACCAGTATGAGCTGAAACCTCTACAAACTGAACATCACCACCCCAATCTTCTGGAATAACTTCTTTTGCAGCAAGCTCATTCTTAACACGATCAGGATCAGCTGATTCTTTATCTATTTTGTTGATCGCAACGATAATAGGTACGCCTGCTGAACGAGCATGCTGAACAGCTTCTTCAGTCTGAGGCATAACACCATCATCTGCAGCAACAACCAAAATAACAATATCGGTACTATTCGCACCACGTGCTCGCATTGCAGTAAACGCTGCGTGTCCAGGTGTATCTAAGAACGATATCATTCCATGACCTGTTTCGACATGGTATGCACCGATATGCTGGGTAATACCACCTGATTCGCCTGATGCAACTTTAGCCCGACGAATATAATCAAGCAGTGATGTTTTACCATGATCAACGTGACCCATAACACTAACAACAGGCGCTCGAGTAATCTCTTCACCTTTATAGTCAATAGAGTCAATGATGTTAGTTTCAACAGCATCATCTTGGATCGGTTTCGCAGTATGACCCATCTCTTCAACCACCAAGGTGGCTGTTTCTTGATCTATCGTCTGGTTAATGGTGGCCATTACGCCTAAACCAAACAGCACCTTAACAACCTGAGTACCTTTAACATTCATTCTTGAAGCAAGCTCTGAGACCGTAATGCTCTCTGGCACTTCTACTTCATGAATTTGCGCGGCTGTCGGCTTCTCAAACTGATGATCTCTGTCAGCTTTAGACTTTTTCTTGTTGCGTAGCTTGCGGTGACGAGACTCTTCATCGCCAGTCAACGAAACTAACGTACCTTTACGTCCGCCTTTACCTGCAGATTTTGCTTTTTCTCTACGACGAGTTTCATTATCGTCATCACCACGTCCCTTTTTCTTATGACCTTTCTTAGCATCATCTTTAGCAGGTGCGTGTGCTTTTTTAGGTGCAGCTTCTGGGCTTCTATGCTTACGCTCATTAGCCGGTGCTGCTTGATCTTTATTGCCTTCTTTAGCTAGCTTGGCTTGCTCTTCTGCTAACTTTTTAGCCGCTGCGTCATTACGCTCTTTTTCAGCTTGAATTTTTGCTTCTTCAGCTTTTTTAAGAGCTAACGCTTCTTCTTGCTGCTTTTGCTTCTCAGCTTCAAGGTCAACCGTTGATTCGCTGCGCTTAACATAAGTACGCTTTTTACGAACTTCTACATTAACTGTTTTGGTTTTACCCTGCATACCGGCAATTTTTAATGTGCTGGTCGTTTTACGCTTTAGCGTAATTTTCTTTGCTTCCGCATCAGATTCGCCGTGACTTCTTTTCAGAAATGACAACAGCGTCTGTTTCTCATCAGCAGACATTACATCTGATTCTGAAGTATGCTTAAGACCCGCGGCCTGTATTTGATTTAACAAACGGTCGACGGGAGCGCCTACATCTTCGGCGAGTTTTTTTACTGTAACTTCTGACATTATTTGTCCTCCTACTTCTCGCCACTACTACTGGTTTTCAAACCAGGGTGCTCGAGCCGTCATAATTAATTGGCCGGCACGTTCTTCGTCGATGCCTTCAATATCTATAAGATCATCAACCGATTGCTCAGCAAGATCTTCCATTGTAACGATACCTTTACTGGCGAGAACAAATGCTAGGTGTCGTTCCATTCCATCCATGTTCAAAAGATCTTCTGCAGGCTCACTACCTTCAAGTGCTTCTTCAGAAGCAATAGCCTGATTCAACAATTTATCTTTCGCTCTTTTTCTAAGCTCTTCTACTAAATCTTCATCAAAGCCTTCGATTGCAACCATTTCTTCTAATGGCACATATGCAATCTCTTCTAATGAAGTAAACCCTTCATCTACAAGCTCTGTAGCCAAGCCTTCATCAACATCAAGCGCTTCGATAAAGTTTTGAACAAAGCGGCCTACTTCTTCTTCTTTCTGTCTGCCCGCCTCATCTTCGGTCATCACGTTAAGTACCCAACCCGTCAACTCACTTGCGAGCCGTACGTTTTGGCCTCCACGACCGATAGCCATTGCCAAATTCTCTTCAGCAACCGCGACACTCATTGAATGAGTATCTTCATCAACAACAATAGATGCGACTTCTGCAGGTGACATCGCATTAACGACAAGCTGAGCAGGGTTGTCATCCCACAGGATAATATCAACTCTCTCGTTACCAAACTCGCCTGAAACGGCCTGTACGCGCGCGCCACGCATGCCAACACAAGCACCAACGGGGTCAATGCGACCATCATTAGTTTTAACCGCAATTTTAGACCTTAAGCCTGGGTCTCTTGCTGCGGCTCTAATCTCAATCACTTCTTCAGCGATTTCTGGCACTTCAATTTTAAACAGTTCTATCAACATATCAGCGCTAGTACGGCTAAGGATCAGCTGTGGACCCCGCCCTTCAGTGCTAATTTCTGCAAGAAGCGCTCTAACGCGATCACCCATTCTAAAGATTTCTTTAGGAATAAGATTGTCTCTTGGGAGCAATGCTTCTGCGTTGTTACCCAGATCAACAATCACGTTATCTCGAGTAACTTTCTTCACCGTACCAGAAACCAATTCACCTACCTTTTCACGGTAGCTGTCTACGATTCTAGCTCTTTCGGCTTCTCTTACTTTCTGAACAATAATTTGTTTTGCTGCCTGAGCACCAATCCGTCCGAAAGCTGCTGGCTCAACCTGCTCTTCATGAATATCACCTGGCTGTAACGCAGCGTTGATTTCATGTGCTTCTTCAAGTGTTAAGTCATCGCCTAACCCAGGAACGGTATCATTATCTACCACAGTCCAACGACGGAACGCTTCATATTCGCCTGTTTTACGATCAATATTAACGTAGATATCTACAGTTTCTTCTTCGTCGTAACGTTTCTTTGTTGCCATAGCAAGCGCTAACTCGATAGCTTCAAATATTACATCTTTATCGACATTTTTTTCGTTAGAAACCGCTTCTACAACTAGCAATATTTCTTTATTCATTGCGTTGCCCTCAAAACCATTTAATCAAACTGTGGTACAACGTTAGCTTTGTCAATGCTGTCAACGGGAAAAAGATATTCATTATCCTCTACCACTATAACAACATCACTGCCTTCAATACCTTTCAGCACACCTTCAAACTTTCTTCTTCCATCAAAGGGCATTCGGAGTTTTAGACTCACTTTATGCCCTGCATAGCGCTCATACTGGTTAAGCGTATACAGTGGACGATCCATACCCGGAGAAGAGACTTCTAATGCGTATTCACCCGCAATAGGGTCTTCTACATCCATCACACCACTCACTTGTCGACTGACAACTTCGCAGTTTTCGAGTGTGATGCCGTTTTCACTATCGATAAACACCCTTAACACTGAGTGCTTACCTTGAGATACAAATTCCATCCCCCAAAATTCAAAGCCTAAGCCTTCAACCACTGGGCGGATCATTTCATCAAGCAACCGTTGTTTTCCGGACAATATAATACTCCGAGACCACTAATTTTCAGCACAAATAAAAAATGGGCCTTAATTGCCCACTTTAAACTAGCAAAAAGCCCCTGCATGAGGGGCTTTTTGCAAGATTTCTACAACCATTACTGTAGATATCTGTAACCATTAATGTAGAAGCATGTAATAACTACGACAAACCTCTACTTCACGAGCCATTAAACCCGTATTCGATCGCTGCATTATATTCCCACTAGCCTATATGGTCAAGAAAACAGCACTTTATCTTTGGGTGCTAACCACCCCCTTTAAACCGAAAAAAGCGACTTGATCATCTCAAGTCGCTTTTATTTGGTGCCGAAGGCCGGACTTGAACCGGCACGCCCATAGAGCACTACCCCCTCAAGGTAGCGTGTCTACCAATTTCACCACTTCGGCTAAAACGCTTACTACTTACTTTCTAAACCTATTTCGCTATACCTGTTCGGTAACAATATCCACTCAACAATGTTAACTATTTGTAATTAACCGTCAGATATCATTCTAGCTCAGGTGCAACTGACCCTTCTTCTTGAGTCTCTAACTGAGGTGACTCAAGACCATCTATTGCATTACCGTTGACATCCAAAGAAACATTCTCTTTAACACTAGGAACAGCAATACCCTGATCAACCACCACTTTAGCGTGCTGCTTAGCAAATATCGCCAAAGAAAAACTTGTTATAAAAAACACCAACGCCAATAGCGAGGTTGTTTTAGTCAAGAAGTTACCTGTTCCCTGACTTCCAAATACTGTTTGTGAAGCACCCCCGCCAAAGGAAGCGCCTGCATCAGCACCTTTGCCCTGCTGAAGAAGAACTAATCCGATCAGGCCAACAGAGACCAGCACATGGACCACAAGAACTACCGTCTCTAACCATTCCATACTATTAACCTATCGCCTTACAAATAACTTCAAATTCTTCAAGTTTTAACGAGGCACCACCAATCAGCCCCCCATCAATATCAGCCATAGCGAAAAGACTCTTCGCATTCTCGGCATTAACGCTACCACCATAAATAATCGGTGTTTTCAGAGAAACCACCTCATTAATAACGGCTATCTCACCCCGAATAAACTCATGCACTTCCTGAGCCTGTTCTGGTGTCGCTGTTTTACCTGTACCTATCGCCCAAACTGGTTCATAAGCTACGATAACTTTCTCTAATCCAGCTTCATCTAAATTTTGCAGCGCCCTTCGTAATTGATCTCCAACTACCTCAAGGGTTTTTCCAGACTCACGCTCTTCGAGCGTCTCACCTACACATACTATAGGGTGGATATTTTTTTCAATACACTTAGCAACTTTCGCTGCTACAACGTCATCTGTATCACCAAACATCGCTCTTCGCTCTGAATGACCTACAATACTGTAAGTACATCCAAATTCAGCCAGCATATCAGCTGAAATCTCACCAGTGAACGCACCATTATCATTGCTTGAGACATCTTGTGATGAAACATTAACACTAGAAGCAATATGACTAATAACGTCAGCCATAAATATATAAGGAGGCGATACTATCACCTCAACGGAACTTTCTAGGCTATCTGCTATATTAGAAACACCTACAGCCAAATCTTGAGCGACTTGACGATTTCCGTTCATTTTCCAGTTGCCAGCAACAATCTTACGGCGCATTATTTTTACCACCATTTAAGAAGGCGCAAATACTAACCGAGTTATTTACAACTTACAAGTACTCGCTACTGCGTTTTTTCTGTGAAACATAGCAAATATCGATAGTTATTAAATAACTATCGATTTGTCGTTATTAACGGTTAAATTTTTGCACTTTCAACTACTTTTGCAAGGGTAGATACAATATCTAACACCAACGCTTCATCACGCCCTTCTGCCATGACCCTGATAACAGGCTCAGTACCTGAAGCTCGTAACAAGATTCGACCCTCACCAGCAAAACGTTCTTCTGCTTCTGTAATCGCCTTAGCGATATCTGGATGAGCCGCAGGGTTAAATTTCTTGGCGACTTTAACATTGACCATGGTTTGTGGAAGCTTTTCCATCCCACCTTTCATTTCATTAAGCGTTTTCCCTTCTTCCCACATTGCAATTAGCACCTGCAAAGCAGAAATAATGGCATCACCCGTCGTAGAGTTATCTAGGCAAAGAATATGACCAGAACCCTCACCACCTAACAACCAATCATTGGCGACCAATTTTTCCATCACATACCGATCACCAACATTAGCCCTAATAAACGGAACCCCCATCTTTTGATAAGCTAGCTCGGCGCCAAAATTGGTCATCAAGGTTCCAACTACTCCCCCCCCTAAGCGCTCACCACGATGGCGATTGCTGGCAATCACGTAGATCAACTCATCACCATCAACCACTTCACCCTTATGGTCAACCATAACAACACGATCACCATCACCATCAAAAGCAATACCCAAATCGGCCCCTTGCTCTAACACAGCTTTCACTAGCTGCTCCGGACTGGTTGAACCCACATCCTTGTTAATATTCAAGCCATTCGGCTCAACACCTAACGTCGTGATGTTGGCACCCAACTCTTTGAACACTGACGGTGCAACATGGTAAGTCGCACCATGCGCGCAATCCAACACAATATTCAACCCTTCAAGCGACATATTGTATGGCACGGTACTTTTGCAAAACTCAACATAACGCCCTGCAGCATCTTCTATGCGTGAGGCCTTACCTAAATGAGCAGATTCTACAACCTCAATATCTTGCTCGAGCAAATCTTCTATTTTGCGCTCAAGGGTGTCATCCAACTTAAACCCCTGCTGAGAGAAAAACTTAATACCGTTATCATAGTGAGGGTTATGGGAAGCACTAATAACAATACCCGCTGACGCTCTAAAGGTGCGTGTTAAGTAAGCAATGGCAGGTGTCGGCATCGGCCCGAGCAACCCCACATCAACACCAGCCGCCGAAAGCCCAGCTTCTAGAGCTGACTCAAACATATAACCCGATAACCGCGTATCTTTGCCAATTAATACTTTACCGCGCTGGCCTTGCTGCTTAAATGCCTGACCGACAGCCCAACCTAACTTAAGAACAAACTCTGGGGTAATCGCACCTTCACCCACTTTGCCTCGAATACCGTCTGTTCCAAAATATTTTCTCGCACCCATCACTCACTCCTTAAGCAAAGCCTGCACCACAGCCATTGCTTCAACCGTTTCTTTAACATCGTGCACCCTTAAAATAGAGGCACCTTTGTATGCTGCAACAGTGGCCGCAGCTACACTTCCAATCATTCTTTCATCTACTGGCTTATCAAGAATAGCCCCTATCATTGATTTTCTAGAGACCCCAACCAATACGGGATAACCCTTAAGAACCAATCGATCAATCGCATTTAACAACTGAAGATTATGCGAGAGCGTCTTACCAAAACCAAACCCAGGATCAACGATAATTTTCTCGCGATCAAAGCCCGATGCAATCAACTGATCAGCACAACCCGCTAAATAATCTTCTACTACACCCACAACTGAATGATACTCAGGGTTATCTTGCATTGTTTCAGGAATACCCTGCATGTGCATCAAGCAAACCGGCACACCTAACTTAATAGCGGCATCTACCGCACCCTCTCGCTGCAAAGCCCTCACATCATTAATAAGCCCTGCACCCAACCCCACCGACTCAGTCATTACCTTAGGCGAGCTTGTATCAACTGAAATAACGACATCTAAGTTTTGTTTAATCAGCTCAACAATCGGGCAAACGCGCTCTAATTCTTCAGCTAACGAGACTGGAATAGCACCAGGCCGAGTCGACTCACCACCTACATCAATAAAACTGGCACCGGCTTTAACCATGCTTTCAGCCTGAAAAAGCGCCGAATCCAATGTATTAAAACGCCCCCCATCTGAAAAAGAGTCGGGCGTAACATTTAGAATCCCCATAACCCTAGGACTAGATAAATCTAAATCCTGACCTGAAAAATTCATTAATAATACCAATTGAGGAGATTTTGAATCGTTAGAAATGGTAAAGGCGCGATAATTTCGCGCCTTTACATATCACAAGCAAATTAGCTTAGTGCTCACCAGCGGCATCACCAAGATCATCTTTTGAAGCGTCCTGAGTATCTTGGCTTGCACTATCGCTTTCAGCGCCACCCTTAGGAGTAGGTCCTTTAGGTTCTTTATCGCCCCAGCCCTTTGGCGGGCGAGGCTCTTTACCATCCATGATGTCGTCTATCTGCCCTGCATCTATGGTCTCATACTTCATTAGCGCATCGGCCATCATATGAAGTTTATCCATATTATCTACAAGCACTTTCTCTGCAGTAGCATAGCAATCATCAATTATTTTTCTGATCTCTTCATCAATTCGCTGCGCAGTTTCAGGTGCAAAAACCTTCGCTGCCGAACCCGATGAACGCCCAAGGAAAACCTCTTCGCTATCTTCATCATACATAAGGGGGCCCAACTTAGCCGACAAACCCCACTTAGTAACCATACTGCGAGACAGTTCAGTCGCCCGCTTAATATCATTAGATGCACCAGTGGTAACACCGTCAACGCCCAATGTAAGCTCTTCAGCAATTCGGCCACCAAATAAACTACAGATTTGGCTAATCAAAAAACGACGACTATGACTGTAGCGATCTTCCTCAGGCAAGAACATTGTTACACCTAACGCTCGTCCACGAGGAATAATACTCACCTTATAAACAGGGTCATGCTCAGGCATCAAACGACCAACAATCGCGTGCCCTGCTTCATGATAAGCCGTATTACGCTTTTCATCTTCAGACATCACCATTGATTTGCGCTCAGCACCCATCATGATTTTGTCTTTAGCCAATTCGAATTCAGACATTGAAACAGTGCGTCGATTTGACCTTGCGGCAAACAAAGCAGCTTCGTTTACAAGGTTTGCAAGATCAGCACCTGAAAACCCTGGCGTACCTCTAGCGATAAATACCGGCTCGACATCATCATCTAATGGCACTTTACGCATATGAACTTTAAGTATTTGTTCCCGACCTAAAATATCAGGCAAACCAACAACAACCTGTCGATCAAATCGACCAGGTCTCAACAATGCAGGGTCAAGCACGTCCGGGCGGTTAGTAGCTGCAATGACAATGACGCCTTCATTGCCTTCAAAACCATCCATTTCAACCAGTAATTGGTTAAGTGTCTGTTCACGCTCATCGTGTCCACCACCCACACCCGCACCACGGTGACGACCTACAGCATCAATCTCATCAATAAAGATAATGCAAGGTGACTGCTTCTTAGCTTGGTCAAACATATCTCTTACACGAGAAGCACCTACACCGACAAACATCTCTACAAAGTCTGAACCCGAGATAGAGAAAAAGGGAACCTTTGCTTCGCCAGCAATAGCTTTTGCCAAAAGCGTCTTACCTGTACCCGGCTGACCTACCATTAGAACACCGCGAGGAATCTTTCCACCCAAGCGTTGAAACTTACTTGGGTCTCGAAGAAATTCAACAAGCTCTTTAACATCCTCTTTCGCTTCATCAACGCCTGCCACATCTGCAAATGTTGTTTTAATCTGATCTTCGCTCATTAAGCGAGCTTTACTCTTACCAAACGACATCGGCCCTTTGCCGCCGCCACCGCCTTGCATTTGACGCATAAAAAACATAAACACAGCGATAATGACAAGAATAGGGAAAGACGCTACAAGCAATTGAGTCCAAATACTTTGAGTCTCAGGCTCTTTACCTTCGATGGCTACTTTGTACTTAAGCAGGTCATCAATTAGATTGAGATCAGGCGCGCTTGGGCGCACCGTTTCAAATTTAGTCCCATCAGGGCGATATCCCTCTATACGAAGACCATCAATAACCACCTTACGAACCTGTCCAGTTTCATACATTGATACAAACTGGGAGTACTCCATCGGTTCAGTAGCCCGATTCATACTAAAGTTATTAAAGACGGTTAGTAGTACTGCAGCTATGATCAACCAGAGAATTAAATTCTTTGCCATATCGTTCAAGAGAGACCCCTCTCAACCTTTTTAAAATTCATTACGTTTAGAGCTTCCAAACATACTACATGTTGGTCAGCCAAGCCAGTTCACAAAACATTAAATTAGATAATTTTTATTATCCTTTGAAACCTGCGCCAATTTGATAAACCTCTCTTGATCGCGCCCGAGAAGCATCTGGCTTTCTACTATAGACTTTTGAGTATCGCGCTCTCATCTGCTTAATTAAATCATCAAACCCTTCACCCTGAAATACTTTCGCGACAAAAGTCCCTCCTGGCTTTAACACTTGCTCTGCCATATCCAAGGCCAACTCTATTAAATACATGGCACGAGGAATATCAACAGACGCTGATCCACTCATATTGGGGGCCATATCTGAAATTACAAGGTCTGCTTTTTGATCGCCCAACAATTCAAGGATTTGATCGAACGGTTCCTGCTCAGTAAAATCACCCTGAACAAAGTCTACCCCCGCAATGGAGTCCATAGGCAGAATATCACTTGCCACAACACGCCCATGATCGCCCACATACTTAATGGCCACTTGAGACCACCCCCCTGGCGCAGCACCTAAATCAACAACCGTCATACCCGGTTTAAACAGGCGATCCTTTTCATGTAGCTCGATCAACTTATAGCTAGCACGCGTGCGATAACCTTCTTTTTGAGACAATTTCACATAAGGGTCATCAAAATGCTCTTTGAGCCACTGAGGACTTGATTTAGATCGAGCCATATTTTTTATCCTCGTTCAAACAATCTAACACTGAATTCATTTAACCCTTTGCCCGCAACTGATAGAATATCAAGCATTATGACAGACAACCAAACGTTTGAATGCGAGCCTAGCCATTAAAACGAATTCAGACTTATCGATAGACATTGACCGCTTAATTTTAAGAGAGACAAAGATGACCTTAACCGCCGCACAAAAAAAGCAATATCGTGCAATTGCACACTCACTTAACCCCGTCATCATTGTTGGCGACAAAGGGCTTGGAGAAGGCTTAATCCAAGAACTCAACAGAGCACTTGAAGACCATGAACTAATTAAGGTTAAGATTGCATTAACTGACCGAGATGACAGAGCTGCGATAATCGATGAGCTTTGCCAGAAGACCAAAGCAACACTGGTTCAAACAATCGGTAAGATTGCCATCATTCTACGCAACGCCGATAAGCCAAACCCGAAACTCTCTAACTTACTCAGATAAAAGCGCCAACTAAATAAATCATCTCATCAAGCGAATACTATTTCACACACAGTGAATCGTTAAATAACTATTCGCGGCATTAAAAAGAAGCTCAACAAGTATCGAGACTTCTTTTTAATGCTCGGGTTACCTCACACTAAAAGATAACCCACTTACTTCAGCTTTTATAGCAGAAGTACTTACACATGAAGAACTTCGTCAATTTCATACTCAACGGTGCCACTCGGAATCTGAACAGCAACAATCTCACCCTCTTCTTTACCGATTAAAGCACGAGCAATTGGTGATGATATAGATATCTTGCCACCTTTAATGTCAGCCTCATCTTCGCCCACTATCTGATAGCTCACTTGCTCATCAGTATCGACATTAATTAGATTAACGGTAGTACCAAAAATAACCTTTCCGCTTTTATCGATCTTAGTAACGTCAATCACCTGTGACTGAGATAACTTTGACTCCACCTCCAAAATTCTACCTTCGATAAAGCTCTGCTGCTCACGCGCGGCATGGTATTCAGCGTTCTCTTTTAAGTCGCCATGCGCTCTAGCTTCTGCTATCGCCTCTATAACGCGAGGACGATCTTCACCCTTTAGCTTTTGGATTTCTTCACGTAGGGCTTTTTCGCCCTGAACAGTCATTGGAATTCTTTTCATTTTTCATTCAACCTTGAATAGCTCGCTCTCTTTTAACAACAACCCTACCCAGAAAGCAATCTTATAAAATAGTAAGACATAAAATACAAAAGCCCCACTTGATAGTATCAAGTGAGGCTCCGAGACACTGTTCGAAAACAGCGCTCAGCGTAACAACACCTTAGTGCAGATCTTGAAGGCGTCTAACCATCTTCTCTGGACCAAACTTTATTGCACGACAAAATGCCTCCCCACCAGCCAACGTGGTGGTATAAGCAACCTTGCGCTGCAATGCAGACTGACGAATCTGAGAAGAGTCCGCAATTGCTCGACGCCCTTCAGTCGTATTGATAATCAAATCAATTTCATCATTCTTTATTGCGTCAACAATGTGCGGTCGACCTTCGTTAACCTTGTTGATTGACTTAACTTCAAGGCCTGCTTCTTTTAATACTTTTGCAGTTCCACTCGTAGCCACTAACTTAAAGCCAGCTTCGACTAGATCTTTACTCAGCACTGCAGCAGCAGCCTTATCAACATCACGAACACTAATAAATACAGAACCACCTGTTGGTAAAATCTCACCTGCAGCTAAAGCACCTTTAGCAAACGCCTCATCAAAGCTATCGCCAATCCCCATTACTTCGCCAGTAGACTTCATTTCTGGACCAAGTATCGGGTCTACACCTTGGAACTTGTTGAAAGGGAAAACCGACTCTTTCACGCTATAGTGTGCTGGGATAATTTCTTTAGTAAACGCCTGCGCTTCAAGCGAAGTACCCGCCATGCAGCGAGCTGCAATTTTAGCAAGCGAAACACCAATAGCCTTAGAAACAAACGGTACCGTTCTCGATGCACGAGGATTTACCTCGATTACGTAGATTTCACCGTCTTGATAAGCCAACTGAACATTCATTAAGCCCACAACACCTAATTCAAGCGCCATGCGTTTAACAATATCTCTCATTTCGTCTTGTACATCTGCTGCCAACGTATAAGGTGGCAATGAACATGCAGAATCACCAGAGTGAACACCCGCCTGCTCGATATGCTGCATAATGGCACCAATAACCACCTGCTTTCCATCACTTACTGCATCAATATCAACTTCTATTGCCGCATTCAAAAAGTGATCAAGCAGTACAGGGCTATCATTAGAAACACTCACTGCTTCTCGCATATACTTGGTTAGCTCAGCTTCGCTATAGACAATCTCCATAGCACGACCACCTAATACATAAGACGGCCTAACCACTAACGGATAACCAATCTCTTTTGCAGCAACAATACCTTCTTCAAGACTTCTAACTGTCGCGTTAGGTGGCTGAAGAATATTCAAACGTTGCAGCATTCGCTGAAAACGCTCACGGTCTTCTGCTCTATCAATCGCATCAGGAGACGTCCCTATAATCGGCACACCCGCTTCCTCTAAACCACGCGCCAACTTAAGAGGTGTTTGACCACCGTAATGGACGATAACGCCTTTTGGTTTTTCGAGGTTGATGATTTCCAACACATCTTCAAGCGTAATAGACTCAAAATAAAGTCGATCTGATGTATCGTAATCTGTAGAAACCGTCTCAGGGTTACAGTTGATCATGATCGCTTCATAACCATCTTCTTTCATCGCTAGTGCAGCATGCACACAGCAATAATCAAACTCTATACCCTGACCTATACGGTTTGGTCCACCACCAATAACAACGATTTTTTCGCGATCAGTGACATTTGCTTCACACTCTTCTTCATACGTTGAATACATATAAGCGGTTGAAGAAGCAAATTCAGCGGCACAGGTATCGACACGCTTATAAACCGGTCTAATATTAAAATCATGACGAAGCTTACGGAATTCTTTTTCCGACACATCCATCAGCTCGGCTAGACGGCTATCAGAGAACCCCTTACGCTTGAGTTTATAAACCAACTCTTTAGTCATGTCAGCCTTACCTAACTGAGCGACATTAGCTTCTTCCTTAATCAAGTCTTCTATTTGAGCCAAATACCAAGGATCAATACCGGAATACTCGTAAATTTCTTCAATGCTCATGCCTGCTCGGAATGCATCACCCACATACCACACACGCTCAGCACTTGGGGTTTTCATTTCACGAATCAAACTTTCACGCGCATCATCTGCGGTTAAATCCTGCATTGGATCAAAACCAGACGCGCCTACTTCAAGCCCTCTTAGCGCCTTTTGAATAGACTCTTGGAAGGTTCGGCCAATCGCCATTACTTCACCAACAGACTTCATTTGAGTCGTTAGACGTTTGTCGGCCTGAGGGAACTTCTCGAACGTAAAGCGTGGAATCTTTGTTACAACGTAATCAATTGAAGGCTCAAACGACGCAGGCGTAGCACCACCTGTAATGTCATTCTGCAATTCATCCAGCGTGTAACCAACCGCCAGTTTGGCTGCAATTTTTGCAATAGGGAAACCTGTTGCCTTAGAAGCCAACGCAGATGAACGTGAAACTCGCGGGTTCATCTCGATGATAACCATACGGCCATCTTTTGGATTGATACCGAACTGAACGTTAGACCCGCCCGTTTCGATACCGATTTCTCGCAATACAGCCAACGAAGCATTACGCATAATCTGATATTCTTTATCAGTCAGCGTTTGCGCCGGTGCAACTGTAATGGAGTCTCCAGTGTGAACCCCCATTGCGTCAAAGTTTTCGATAGCACAAACGATAATACAGTTATCATTTTTGTCACGAACAACTTCCATTTCGTATTCTTTCCAACCGATAAGCGACTCATCGATCAATAGCTCACTGGTAGGTGATAAATCTAAGCCCCGTGCACAAATCTCTTCAAATTCGTCACGGTTATAAGCGATACCACCGCCCGTTCCACCCATGGTGAAAGAAGGACGGATAATGCAAGGAAAGCCCAAGTTATCCAACACTTGAAGCGACTCTTCCATGCTATGCGCAATAGCAGAACGAGGAGTCTCAAGGCCAATCGCCTTCATTGCATTATCGAAGCGCTCGCGATCTTCCGCCTTATCTATAGCATCTGCATCGGCACCGATCATTTCAACATTATACTTTTCAAGAACGCCGTGACGCTCTAGATCAAGCGCACAATTTAACGCCGTTTGACCACCCATTGTCGGCAGCACAGCATCAGGGCGCTCTTTCTCAATGATTTTTTCAACTGTCTTCCATGTGATGGGCTCTATGTAAGTAGAGTCAGCCATCGAAGGGTCAGTCATTATGGTCGCAGGATTCGAGTTAACCAGAATGACTCGAAAACCCTCTTCTCTAAGAGCTTTACAGGCCTGCGCTCCAGAATAATCAAATTCACAAGCCTGACCAATAACAATAGGGCCAGCACCCAAAATCAAAATACTCTTAAGGTCGGTACGCTTTGGCATAGAATTCAGTCCATCTATATCTGTTTTAATCCAGAGACCGCTTTTAAAGCGCCTCCAGTCAATAAACGTTGCTATCAAACCTCATGATAAACATGAGTAGACGGCGTAAAACTTATGAGCGATACGTTCTAATCGACTCAATAAACTGGTCAAACAATGGCGCAACATCATGAGGGCCAGGGCTTGCTTCTGGGTGTCCCTGAAAACTAAATGCAGGCGTATCCGTTCTACGAATCCCTTGCAGCGAGCCATCAAACAAAGATTTGTGCGTTGCTTCGATGTTATCAGGCAACGAAGCCTCATCAACCGCAAAGCCATGATTCTGACTTGTTATCATCACGGTCCCATCAGCTAAGCACTGAACAGGATGGTTTGCACCATGATGTCCAAACTTCATTTTTAACGTCTGTGCACCACTTGCCAATGCCAGTAACTGATGCCCTAAGCAAATACCAAAAACAGGCACTTTTGCAGACAAAAATTCTTTGATCGCAGCAATAGCATAATCACATGGTTCTGGGTCACCAGGCCCATTAGACAAAAAGATTCCGTCTGGGTTCATTGCCAACACATCTGCCGCCGGTGTTTGGGCTGGCACTACAGTTAAGCGGCAACCACGATCTGCCAACATTCTTAAAATGTTATGTTTACAACCAAAGTCATAAGCCACTACATGGAACGAATCATCTTCATTTTTGCCGTAACCTGTCGCCAAGTCCCAGCTCGATTCATCCCAAGATGAAACCTCAGATCGAGTTACTTCTTTCGCTAAATCCATGCCTTTCAGGCCAGGAAATTGCTTAGCAGCTTCAAGCGCCGCACTTTCAGACACATCATCACCCGCAATAATACAACCATTCAACGCACCTTTTTCACGAAGAAGGCGAGTTAAACGACGAGTATCGATATCTGCAATAGCGACAATGTTATTTTCAGCAAGATACGCATCCAGCGTCTTTTCGGAACGCCAGTTGCTAGCTAATAAAGGTAAATCACGAATTACGAGACCTGCAGCCGAAACAGAATCCGACTCAACATCTTCAGAATTAACCCCTGTGTTACCGATATGTGGATAGGTTAGGGTTACAATCTGGCGGGCATAGGATGGGTCAGTCAGGATTTCCTGATAGCCGGTCATGGATGTATTAAAAACCACTTCTCCGCTAGATTGCCCATTTGCACCGATAGAAACCCCCTTAAAGATACTTCCATCTTCAAGGGCAAGAATTGCAGGTTTAGTCAACGCCATTTCCTCTTTAAATCGATTGGCCAGGGCTTATAAAACACCGATTCAATTTGTAAAAAAGCGAGATGAGAGAAAATTCTCCGACCTCGCTTTTTATTATGAATTCCAGTATTAGTTCAATACGACTTACACTCTGCGTATTTATCGAACCTGAGCGCACTTTTGATCCCAGCCAAAAGGATCTTAACCACACTCAAACTCTATCATTTTACTTTTTTCACATGAAAATGTCTACGAAACAATTAACTCTTTTAAAATCGCAACACCCGAAAAGCGCTCTAGTTAATGCAAATCAAGAACATCCTGCATATCAAACAAGCCTTTATCATGGGATGCCAACCAAGAAGAGGCTCTAACAGCCCCCTTTGCAAACGTCATCCGACTACTGGCCTTATGAGTAATTTCAACCCGCTCACCCAAGCCTGCAAACATAACCGTATGCTCACCCACAATATCGCCCGCGCGAATCGTTTCAAACCCTATCGTCTTTCTTTCACGCTCGCCAGTGATGCCTTCACGACCATAAACAGCACACGCCTTTAAGTCACGACCCAACGTATCAGCAACTACCTCACCCATTCGTAGCGCTGTTCCAGAGGGGGCGTCCTTCTTGTGCCTGTGATGCGCCTCCACGATCTCAATATCAACATCATCACCCAAAACCTTGGCAGCCAACTCCAACAACTTAAACGTTAAGTTAACCCCAACACTCATATTAGGCGCAAAAACAATCGCAATTTCATTAGCTGCAGCATCTAATTGCGCCTTTTGCTCATCACTCAACCCTGTTGTACCAATAACAATTTTTTTACCCAATCGCTTACAAGTCTCAACATTCTGCATGGTGAGCTCTGGCGACGTAAAATCAATCAACACATCAAATTGATCCGCCACAGATTCAATATTATCTACAGCCAATACACCCTGTTTTCCGACACCCGCCAATTCACCAACATCTACACCAACAAGAGAGCTTCCAGGGCTCACAATTGCAGCAGAAAAAACCACATCCTCTGCCAAAACTGAAGCTTCAATTAGAATCTTCCCCATTCGACCCGCTGCACCAATCACCGCTACACGCATAAGCTTTTAACTCTCTTTTAACTAATCACTAATTAACTATGTTTTTAGCTCAAAAAAAACGGGGCTAATAAGCCCCGAATTTAATTGCTGGATATGCAAACCCGAGAACTAAACAATAGGACTTAGAATTTCATATCTTCAAAAAAGTTTTTAACACCCTCAAACCAAGAGTGCTTATGAGGAGCGTGCTGACTATCCCCTCCAGACTCCATCGTGGCATGCAACTCTTTAAGCATATCTTTTTGTTTCTTGCTCAAATTTACTGGCGTCTCTACCGTCACACGGCAAAGTAGATCACCCGCTCCACCGCCGCGAACAGGCGCTACACCCTTTCCACGCAAACGGAATAACTTACCGGTCTGAGTTTCCGCAGGGATTTTTAGTTTAACACGACCATTTAAAGTAGGAACCTCAAGCTCACCGCCCAACGCCGCATCAACAAATGTAATAGGCACATCGCAGTAAAGATTTTTACCATCCCTAACAAAAATAGGATGCTCTCTTACTGCAATTTGCACATATAGATCACCAGAAGGCCCGCCTTGCGCCCCAGCCTCACCTTCTCCTGCAAGTCTAATTCTATCGCCAGTATCAACACCTGCCGGCACTTTAACTGAAAGTGTTTTCTGCTCTTCTTTTAAGCCTGCACCATGACAACTCTTACACGGCTTCTTAATGACCTTTCCGCGACCCCGGCAATGAGGGCAGGTTTGCTGCACAGAGAAGAAGCCCTGCTGCATACGCACTTGCCCAGCACCGTGACAGGTACCACAAGTTTCTGGCTTAGACCCTTTCTCTGCACCACTGCCGTCACACTCTGTACAATTAACCTGAGTGGGTACTCGAATTTTTACTGTCGTACCTTTTACTGCATCTTCTAAATCAAGATCTAGCGTATACCTTAAATCAGCACCTCGCGTGGTTCGACTGCGTCCACCGCCGCCTCCACCACCGAAGATATCACCAAAAACGTCACCAAAAATATCACTGAAATTACCGTTTCCGCCGCCAAAGCCACCACCAGCACTCCCATCAACACCTGCATGACCGTACTGATCATAGGCTGCTCGCTTTTCTGAATCAGAGAGAATTTCGTAAGCCTCTGTGGCCTCTTTAAACTTATTCTCTGCTTCCGCATCATCAGAATTACGGTCAGGATGGAACTTCATCGCCAGTCGTCGATAGGCTTTTTTAACTTCTTTTTCGTCCGCGGATTTTGACACTCCGAGGATCTCGTAATAATCTCGCTTTGACATAGATGCTCTACTGCGCTTCGGTTCTGGTAGCTAAAGATCGCTAGCCTTGTGCTTAACTTTACACAACACCACGAACCCTAATCTACATTAAAATCTCTATTTGCTTTACAGCATAACGCGGGAGTAAACCCCCGCGTTATTTGTACAGTATACCTCAGACCTTAACCGCCTGATATATCCAAGCGGTTAAGTCATCATTATTACTGCTTATCGTCTTTAACTTCCTCAAACTCTGCATCAACCACATCGTCTTGTGATTGCGCACTTTCGCCTTCAGGTGCAGTAGCACCTTCAGCAGATTGAGCTTGTTCAGCGTACAACTTTTCAGCCAACTTAGAAGACGCTTCAGTCAACTTTTGAGTCTTAGCTTCGATATCATCCTTATCATCACCCTTTATAGCTTCTTCAAGCTCAGTGATAGCGGTCTCAATCTGCTCTTTCTCTTCAGCGGTCGCTTTGTCGCCCGCTTCTGTTAACGTCTTTCTAACTGCGTGAATCATGCCGTCAGCCTGGTTGCGAACAGTAATAAGCTCTTCAAACTTACGATCTTCTTCAGCATGACTTTCTGCATCCTGAACCATGCTTTCAACTTCATCGTCAGACAAGCCAGAAGACGCCTTGATAACAATTGACTGTTCTTTTCCTGTCGCTTTATCTTTTGCTGAAACGTTCAAAATACCGTTTGCATCAATATCAAAGGTAACTTCAATCTGAGGCATTCCGCGTGGCGCCGGAGGAATGTCCGCCAAGTCAAAACGACCCAATGATTTGTTCTGGGCAGCCTGCTTACGCTCACCTTGTACAACATGAATCGTTACAGCTGACTGATTATCGTCTGCAGTCGAGAACACCTGTGATTTCTTAGAAGGTATCGTTGTGTTTTTGTCGATCAAGGCAGTAGCAACACCACCCATTGTTTCAATACCTAATGTCAAAGGCGTCACGTCAAGCAACAATACGTCAGTTACATCACCAGACAACACACCTGCCTGAATTGCCGCGCCAATTGCTACAGCCTCATCAGGGTTAACATCTTTACGTGGCTCTTTACCAAAGAATGCTTCAACTTCTTTCTGAACAAGTGGCATACGAGACTGACCACCCACCAAGATAACATCATCGATTTCTGACATGCTTAAACCAGAATCTTTAAGTGCCATCTTACAAGGCTCTAAGCTACGCTTAACCAACTCTTCAACCAAAGACTCTAACTTAGAACGTGTCACTTTAACGTTAAGGTGCTTAGGTCCACTCGCATCTGCAGTAATGTAAGGAAGGTTTACATCAGTCTGCTGAGAGCTTGATAGCTCAACTTTTGCTTTCTCTGCCGCTTCTTTTAGACGCTGCATCGCTAACGGATCACCCGTTAAGTCAATTCCGCTGTCTTTCTTAAATTCTGCAGACAAATATTCAATCAAACGTGAGTCAAAGTCTTCACCGCCCAAGAACGTATCACCGTTAGTCGCTAATACTTCAAACTGCATTTCGCCATCAACGTCTGCGATTTCGATAATAGATACGTCAAACGTACCACCACCCAAGTCATAAACAGCAATAGTTGAATCGCCACCACGCTTATCTAGGCCGTAAGCAAGTGCTGCAGCTGTTGGCTCGTTGATAATACGTTTAACTTCCAAGCCCGCTATACGGCCCGCATCTTTAGTTGCCTGACGCTGAGAGTCGTTAAAGTAAGCTGGTACAGTGATAACCGCTTCAGTCACCGCTTCACCTAAGTAATCTTCAGCTGTCTTCTTCATCTTCTTAAGAATTTCAGCAGAAATCTGAGGTGGCGCTTTCTTATCACCTTTAATGTCTACCCATGCATCACCGTTGTCTGCTTTAGTGATTTTATAAGGCACCATTTTGATGTCTTTTTGAACAACGTCATCTTCAAAACGACGACCAATCAGACGCTTGATAGCAAACAGCGTGTTGTTAGGGTTAGTTACTGACTGACGCTTTGCTGACTGACCTACTAATATTTCGTCATCGGTGTAAGCAACGATAGACGGAGTAGTACGATCGCCTTCAGCGTTTTCAATTACGCGTGCTTTTTCACCATCGAGGATAGCAACACATGAGTTAGTTGTTCCTAAATCGATACCTATGATCTTGCCCATATATATACTCCAAACCTAATTTCGTAATTTCTGTATTCAATTGAAATGTACGCTGTATTTAACCCGTACATTCGATTCTTAATTGAGTTACTGACTTATATTGGCCTCAATTATTTTTTTTCAAGCCTGCTCGTCGATTTTTGCTGAACCTTTTGCAACCATAACCATTGCAGGACGAATCAAACGCCCATTTAACGTATAACCTTTTTGGATCACAGCAATAACAGAATTTGGTTCTGCATCGGGCGCATCGACCAGCGACATCGCTTCATGCAACTCAGGGTCAAACGGTTCGCCCGCTGGATCAACCTGCTCAACATTGAACTTTTTCAACCCTGAAACCAGGATCGATAATGTCATTTCTACACCTTCAACCAACGCACTTTTTTCACCTTGCTCAGCTTGACTGCTTTCAATCGTCTTCTCGAGACTATCAACCACTGGCAGCAACTCTTTAGAAAACTTTTCTAGTGCAAACTTGTGGGCTTTCTCAACGTCTTTTTCAGATCGACGTCTAATATTTTGCGCATTTGCAGTCGCTCGCAACGCTTGATCTTTTAATGCTGAAACCTGCTCCTGAAGAAGTGCAGCTTCTTTTTGCCAATCTTTCTCACCGTCTGATGAAGCCTCTACCTCTTCAGCCTCTTCAGCCTGAGCGTTTTGCTCCAACTCAGCATCTAACACCTCATGATCGTGGGGTGTTTGTTCGGGGTTATTATCAACCTTCTCTTCTTCTACACTCACTCAGAATTCCTCCGCGCTCATAAACTATTAAACGATATTCTTTAATCTAACTGCCTATATGGGCGCAATAAACAGGGTTTCAAGGGTAATTTTTTGACTGTTTTACCTCCAGGTTAAATATTTTTCATTTTTTTAAAGTTTAAGATATTGACTCCATAGCGAATTAATACATACTACTGTATATCCAAACATATCATTATTAAATATTAAGTGGAGACGCTCATGCTTACGCAACTTACAGTGGACAACTTGGCCATAGCCGATCATGTTGAGCTGTTTTTTGAGCGAGGGATGAGCGTTATTACAGGTGAAACCGGCGCGGGTAAATCTATTATCCTCGATGCGCTAGGGCTAACCTTAGGCGATAGAGCAGATAGCGGCCTTGTTAGGCATGGCGCAGACCGAACAGACATTTCTGCCGTTTTTGATATCAGCAATATTCCTAATGCACAAGCATGGCTGAAAGCAAACGACCTACATAACGACAGTGACCTAGATGACCAATATGAGTGCATCCTGCGCCGAGTCATTACCAGCGAAGGTCGTTCTCGAGGCTACATCAATGGCCAACCTAGCGCATTAAGCAACCTACGAGAAGTAGGCGAAATGCTGATAGACATTCACAGCCAGCACGAGCATCAATCTTTACTCAAAAAAGAGACTCACCGACGATTAATTGATGAATACGGCAACTTAAAAAAGCAAGCGCAAGACGTAGCTACACACTACAAATCATGGTCAGATAAAGCGCAAAAACTTGAGCAATTAAAAAACAATCAAGATGAGCAGGACGCAAGGCTTCAGCTGCTAAAATATCAAGTAAAAGAACTTAACGAACTCGGCCTTACCGCAGAGGAGCTGCCAGAGCTAGAAAAAGAGCAACAGTCGCTCAGTCATGCCGAACAACTTTTAAGTAGCGGTCACGAAGTACTTCAAGCCTGTAGCGATGGCGAGTCTACTGTCCAGTCAATACTGTCTCACGCCTTACATACATTAGACGCTCTCCCAGTAAAACATGAAGCGCTCTTTGAAGCTCAAAACTTACTTTCAGAAGCCCTGATACAAGTTGATGAAGCAACCCACAGCATTCGAGGATTTGTTGATCACTTTGAAATCGACCCCACTCGACTACAAGAAGTAGACGAACGCCTCAGCGCCATTTACCAACTAGCACGCAAACACAAAACAACCCCCGAAGAACTACCTGCACTGCACCAGTCATTAGTTGATGAATTAAAGTCTTTTGAGGACGGTGATGGCAACATTGAAATACTAACAACGGAAACAGCCGAGCTCGCCGAAAAATATTTAACCACCGCGAGAAAACTCAGCCAAGCACGAATCAAAACAGCACTCACGCTAGATAAAAAGATCGCAGGCCAACTATCTGAACTAGGCATGCCATCAGTTAAATTTATTACTCAAATAAGCCCCCTCCCCGACAATATCTTTACACGCAACGGCCTAGAAGACATTGAATTTTTAGTCAGCGCCAACCCTGGGCAACCTCCCAAACCTTTAAATAAAGTGGCATCCGGTGGCGAGCTATCGCGTATTAGTCTTGCCATCCAAGTCGTCACCGCACAAACATCGGCCATCCCCACTCTGGTATTTGATGAAGTCGATGTCGGAATTGGCGGAGGCACAGCAGAGGTTGTGGGTCGATTACTACGGGCGCTAGGCGAAAAAGGCCAAGCACTCTGCATTACACACCAACCCCAAGTCGCCTCTCAAGGGCACCACCATCTGTTTGTCAGCAAACAAACCAATAAGAAAGAAACCCATTCCAAAATAACGAAACTCAATAAAGAAGGCAGAACAGAAGAAGTTGCACGAATGCTAGGGGGGATCAACATGACAGAGCAAACGCTCGCTCATGCACGTGAGATGCTGAGTGCGACAGCGTTAGAGATTTGACTTTTTAACTTTAACTTTAATTAAACTTAGTGAATATGACTAACGCCAGTCACTCGACAAGCGTTAGCCGTTAATCATCAACTCTTTGGCTTAACATATAATGTGAGACTGTGATCTATAATCTCATAACCATGTTCTTCGGCAATTTCGTGCTGCCTTTGCTCGATAATAGGGTCGCAGAACTCAATAACCTTACCTGTCGTAGAGCAAACCATATGATCGTGATGATCATCAGTGGCCATTTCAAAAACAGCATGCCCGCCTTCAAAATTATGGCGCAACACTAAACCCGCACTTTCAAACTGGGTCAGCACTCTATATACCGTCGCCAACCCCACATCCTCTCCAGCATCTAGCAACGCTTTATACACATCCTCAGCACTCATGTGATGGTTATCTGCGCTTTCGAGCATATTTAAAATCTTAACGCGCGGCAGAGTAACTTTTAAACCCGCTTTGCGTAACTCATTATTTTCTTGAACCATCTCATACACCAACGACATTTTAATTCAAAGAACGTTAAAATCTCTACCTGACACATCATATCCCTTCGCAGTTCACGATAACATCAGGTATCATTCAAAATATTGCCCAAAGATAGTGGAATTCGATTTCAGATGCAAAAAATCCGTTTTAAGTTACTTATCCCCGTGTTCACGTTATTACTCACTATAACAGGGTGCTCATTCCCCGGTGTGTACAAAATCAATATTCAACAGGGAAACATCATTACACAAGACATGCTAGACCAACTAAAGCCAGGCATGAATAAACGTCAGGTTCATTTTGTACTGGGTAACCCGTTAGTCGACAATGTATTTGATGAGACTCACGAGAACTACGCATACACTTATCAGTATGCAGGCGGAAAAACTAAGCAGCAGTTAATTACTGTGTATTTTGAAGATAACAAATATACTCACTTTACCGGTGAGCTATTAGACGACAACCCCGCTTACTAAACGTTAAAAACTTACCGATACAATACCGAGCCAAGGCTCGGTTTATTTTTTTGCCGCTCTATTTAATCTTGCCTGTTTCGGGTCAATAATCAGCGGCCGATAAATCTCAACTCTATCACCCTCTATCAACTGATGATCTTTAGAGTTCTTAACCGCTTTACCAAAAATTCCCATTTTATCAGTATCGATATTGATCTGCGGAAAAGCACCAACAATCCCCGATTGAACAACAGCGTCATACATAGTCGTCCCCTCGGGCACTTCGACGACAATAATTTTTTGCGCGTCTGGCGTTGCGTAAGCAACCTCCACTTTAATTTTTTTAGTTTCCATAAACCTCATTCGCTCGCTTACAAAATGCATCGACCATCGTATTCGCAGCCTGATTAAATATCGAAGCCAACGCCATCTTTGCCAACTGGCTATCGAAATCAAAATCTAGCTTTAACATTACTTTGCAAGCTGTCGTCTCAAGAGACTTAAACTGCCAGACCCCAGAAAGATAACGGAAGGGCCCCTCGACTAACTCCATTTTAATTTCATTATGCGCTATAAAACAGTTACGCGTCGTAAACTGCTGCCTCATAGAGCCTTTCGCCACGCCCAATGTCGCAATCATTTGCTGCTCATCATAAGAAACCACCCTCGCATCCGAACACCAGGGAAGAAAGTTAGGGTAAGACGCAATATCATTCACGATACTGTACATGCGCTCTGAAGAGTGAAACACAAGCGCACTTCGATCAATACTATGAGCCATTTATTAACCAACACCATAAACCATTAATAAGTCAGAAAAGAGACTGTTTAAAGCACTTTATCTAATCTGCATTTTGTTACACGCTATTCTAACTATTTTCTGCCAATATCTCATCTAAACAATCTGCCGACTATCCGGTGCTATCGGAACTCAGTTCACCGTCATTCACTTTAAGCGGCTCGGAAGGCACATCTAACGTAGAACAAAGCAAGCTATCACTTCCTTTTTCACAAAGGTCTTCGCCAAGCTCAAACAAGTTAGACACAAAAATAGTAACAATCGCAACCGGCGCAAACCACCTTAAAATTAAACGCCAAAGACTAAAAAACCAAGGTTGATAATTTTCGAATTGAGGACCAATAAACTCTTTTTGCAACACCCACCCTACATAAAGCGAGATTAACAAACCACCTAATGGCAGCAGCAGCCGAGACGTGGCAATATCGAGACCATTAAAAATACCAATGCCAGAAAATTGAACGCCCTGCCAACTACTAAACGACAAAATAGCAGCAACCCCCACTCCCCATGCACTCACCGCCACTAACAAAGTCGCAAACCGACGATTTACATTGAATTTTTCAACACACCAGGCCACTGCAGGCTCCATAACCGCAATCGCTGAACTCCACGCCGAAAAGGTGACCAACACAAAAAACATCACACTCATAAACTGCCCACCCTCAATAGTGCTATAGGCTAACGGCATCGAATGAAAAACCAGACCAAAACCTGCAACAGGCTCTAAAGAACTGACAAACAAGATAGGGAATATCACCAAACCAGCCGCAACAGCTACGACTAAATCTAAAACCGCAACAATAAGCATCAGCCGACCAATTTTGGCATGGCTTGGCATATAGGCACCATATACCATCATCGCCCCAGCCCCTACACCCAAGGTGAAAAACGCATGCCCCAAAGCATCTAACCATCCTTGAGGGGTGAGTTTTCTCATCGAGAATAGAAAGTTAACACCTTCTTTCATTGCCCCATTCTGAACAGAAAATAACAGCAGAATCAGCATTAAAACAGCGATCAATGGCAGTAGAATTCTAACAGCTCGCTCCAACCCACGGTTAACCCCGCGCGCTAGCACCACAACCACCAACAGTAAAAACAATGTATGCCATGAAGAAAAGTAACTAGGTGACGATTGTAATCGGCGTAAAACGTCCACTACTTGAGCAGGCTCTCCACCAACAAACTCACCGAAGGCTGAAGAAAACACATAAGCTAGCGCCATACCGCCAACAACAGAGTACAGCGTTAGAATCATAAAACCTGAAATAACCGACAACACACCAATGCTTTTCCACGCAGGTGCCGACCCGGCCTTTTTCACCAGCGCATTAATACTGGTAATCGGGCTTTTACGCCCTTGCCGGCCTAATGCCACCTCTGCCATTGCAATCGGGATACCCACCAACAACAAACAAAGTGCATAAGCGATAATAAATCCACCACCATGCAAACCTGCAAGGTAAGGAAACTTCCATAAATTTGCTAACCCAACAGCAGCGCCTGTAGCCGCTAAAACAAATGTTAGCTGGCTATTCCAAGAGCCGTGAATAGTTTCGTGTTTACCTAGCATACAACCTCGCTGTACATCCTTGTGAGATCATGTATAAATGCCTCATACCCGTCAACGATCGGCGCTGCAACCATTTAAAAGTAACAAGAGGCAAAAGAGGCAGTAATTCTATAAGATTATTCGCACTAAAGTCAGTAAAAGGGGTCACCTAACCTTGATATTTTACAAATATCACATGATTATTACTGGGGTTGCGTTACAATAGCCCTCCTTCATTAAGTATTTCCTAAATAAAAGACGATAATGGCTAAAAAGAAAAAGAGTAGTCTCGGCAGCGGAACCATCGCGCAAAACAAAAAAGCTCGCCACGATTACCACATAGAAGAAAAGTTTGAAGCAGGCCTCGTACTCACCGGCTGGGAAGTTAAAAGCCTTCGCGCGGGAAAGGCCCAACTAACTGACGCTTTCGTAATGATAAAAAACGGAGAAGCGTGGCTGCATGGTGCTCATTTTTCACCACTAACCACCGCCTCTACCCATGTCATTGCTGAGCCGACCAGAACACGCAAGCTGCTCTTAAATAAAAAACAAATCAGCAAGATAGCGTCCAAAATAGACCAAACAGGCCGTAGCTGTGTAGGGTTAGCGCTATACTGGAGCGGCAACAAAGTAAAGTGTGAAATAGCACTGGTTACGGGTAAGAAACAACACGACAAACGTGCCTCAGAGAAAGAAAAAGACTGGAATCGCGAAAAACAACGCACCATGCAAAAAGCCCTATAATTCCACCGCCTCAAATACAGCCAACTCTAATAGGCTTCACCTCACTGAAGCCTATGTCAAACTCTAACATTATTTTCATCACGCCCCTTGTACTTTGCCTCAACGCCCCTATATACTTAACTAACCTTGGGGACGACATGGCTTCGACGCTGGTAACAAAACCAAAGGTGCATGCCGAGATGGCAACCAATCTCGTAAAATCAAAGTTGTAAACTAATAGTTGCAAATGATGACAACTACGGTGCTCAACTAGCTGCGTAAGCAGTGAAAGAACACTTCTAGGGTTTCGACCCTAGCGGTCTTTAGCAAGGTGCCTGTATCGCGCTACTGACTGTCACTGAGAACAGGACCGCAACACGACACACTCAGGGTCGTTTTGTTAAATTTTACTGAGATCGCCAACCACGTCCTGCCCGTTGGGCTGTGGAAGGTTAAACTAATTAACGGAAACTAAGCATGTAGAGCCGATGGCAGAGTGCTGACGGACGCGGGTTCGATCCCCGCCGTCTCCACCAAATTTAAAGCCCTAACAGATTGAATTTGTTAGGGCTTTTTCATTTCTGCATCATCTAAATTTATTCCCACGCCCCCACGTCACCCCCAATTCGACTAAGTTGAGTAATTCACTTCATCCTCACTTCGATATAATCTGATTGAGAAGTTTTCTGGTTTCCTCTCAATTCTTTTTCACTAAGCCTAATTCCCCCCCACGAATGACTTATACGTCACACTTTTAACATCGTTCATTATTCATACAGCCATTTAAATAGGTGACATATTGTCATGTTTAAATTTATAAGCTATTTATATAGGTGATAAGTTGTCACGTTACTCGTTATCCAATACCGATAGCGTTTTCAATTTGTCTTTTAACCAAACCATTTCAGATAACAGAAGTACGCTTACGGTTAACCGTTAAGTGAGTTGTTGTAGTACTAAAATGCGTTTATTGAGCCCGATGAGTCTCTTTACGCAGTAGCGGTAGCGTCTAAATCACGCACACCCAAAAGGGATTCCTTGAAGTCTTACCAGGGAATTTATTATGTTATTTAGAATAAAAATAAAATTGAGACAAAACCTATACGTTACAGCAAAAAAAGCACTGCTCGTTTTGCTGCTTTGTAGCCCTACTCTTAACGCATGGAGTGTTGAAAACAACTATCTAGTGGGTAGAGGCATTCACGATGTTACCGGCCCTGCCGCTGAAGTGGGTTTGATGGGGTATGCTAACCCAGATCAGAAAAGCGCGGGTATTCACTTTAGGCAATGGTCTAGAGCTTATGTGATAGCAGAGCCCAATACCGATAAACGTGTGGTGTTTGTGAGCGTTGATGCAGGCGCGCTGTTTCAGTCTGTGTTTCAGGGCGTTATACAAAAGCTCACAGATAAATACGGCGATACCTACAATGAGCGTAATGTCATACTAAGCGCGACGCATACGCACGCAGCGGTGGGTGGACAATCGCACTATGCGCTTTATGACATCACCATTATGGGGTTTATTCAGCAAGCCTATGACGCACAGGTTGATGGCATTGTTGCTTCTATCGAAAAAGCCCATAACGACCTACAGCCTGGCCGTATTCTGATTAACCGCGGAGATCTGAATAATGCCAGCTATAACCGTTCTATTGAGGCTTACAATAACAATCCTAACGCAGAGCGCAGCCAGTATGATGGGTCGATTCAAAAACCTATGACGGTTCTTAAAATACTTCAGGGTAATGCCAGTGAAGTCGGTATGATCAGCTGGTTTGCGACTCACCCTAATGCCATGGGTGGAGATATAAACTTGCTCAGTGGCGATAACAAAGGGCATGCCTCTTACCTGTTTGAAAAAGAGCATAAGCACTCAACCTACCAAGGAAACAATAACTTTGTCGCTGCTTTTGCCATAAGCAATGCCGGTGATATGTCGCCTAACGTCAACCCAGATGCTGAAGGTCGTGGCCCTACATCAAATCGCTTCGAAAATGTTCGAATAATTGGTGAACGTCAATATGACAAAGCGCTTGAGTTATACGATAACGCGACGGAACAGTTAACAGGCAGCATTGAGTTTAACCATCGCTATGTAGACATGTCTGCAACCACGATCTCTGGAGACTTTACGGATGGCAGCCAAAAAACAACCTGCGTTGCGGCATTAGGTGAATCATTTGCAGCAGGCACAGAAGATGGCCGAGGTCCGGATCTATTTAGTGAAGGCTCAACTCAGGCAAACCCTTTTTACCAGTTTATAGGCAGCATGATTGTTGCGCCTAGCCAAGAAGATCTTGAATGTCATGCACCTAAAGCGGTATTGATCGCACAAGGTAAAACATCCCCCTACCCTTGGACGCCAGAGGTGCTTCCTTTATCCCTCCATAAAATCGGCCAACTAGGTATTTTGGCAGTGCCAGCTGAGTTTACTATTATGTCTGGCAGACGTTTGATGAACACAGTAGAAAGCGTACTGTCTGAGCAGTTGGATTACACCGTAGTAGCCGGTCTTTCCAACGCTTATAGCGGTTATGTGGCCACTAAAGAAGAGTATGATCTTCAGCACTATGAAGGCGGTTCTACGCATTTCGGCCCTTGGACATTGGCCGCGTACCAACAGTCTTTCTATCAATTGGCTGCGGATATGCTTCCACCGGGTCAGTCGCCTGCACCTAACCTTCAACCCGTTCCTTTTCCTACTATCGAACCGATTCCACGCGATTTAACGGGTGAGACCATTAACTTCCAGACCGGAGTGGTTCATGATCAAGCCCCAATTTTTAAACGCATTGGTGATGTCGTTCAAAATGCCAATAGACGCTACCAGAAATCAGATTCAGTAGTCGTTAAGTTTTGGTCAGGTCACCCTAAAAACAACCTGAGAACCCAGGGCACCTTTATGGAAGTTCAGCGTTGGAATGGCCGTCAGTGGGTAGTCGTGGCTAACGACAATGACTGGGAGACTCTATACGAGTGGAAACGTATTGATGGATTTTGGGGAACGTCTCACGCCATACTAACCTGGAACATACCCGCAGATGCAGCATCTGGCACTTACCGTATCAGGCATTATGGTGATCAAAAGAAACCTTGGTCAGGCAAAATCGTGGGATATACGGGGACTAGCCGGAGCTTCTCGGTAAATTAAAAGTCTATAAACCAAAACCGTTAAAACCAAAAGCGTCAGTCTCGATTGTTTTATAGTGAACTAAGCGCTATTTTCAATCGAGCCTGACCTTTTGTTATGTTGGGTAGCGAGCGTCTTTTCAACCCATTCGAGACAACCGACCAGCCATATAGCAATAATAATATTCAACTGCTACTGTATAACCTTGCTTGTTGGTCCCGCAGGGTCAATTTACTCGTCCCCTACGGCCAATTCTTTTTTTAAAAAAACCGTTTATGCTATCCCAATATAAAAATGATAAGAAAAGGCAGTCTTAATGGCTAAAAAAATAACAACAGATATATTGGTCGTAGGCGGCGGCATTAGCGGTATCGTCACCGCACTAGAGCTGTTACGTGCAGGAAAAACCGTTACGCTAGTTGACCGAGACACACCCGAACGGCTTGGGGGGCTAGCACTATGGGCCTTCGGCGGCATGATGTTAGTAGACACCCCACTGCAAGCGTCGATGAAAATACCCGACTCACCCAAGCGAGCGCTACGTGACTGGGTTCGCTTTGGTGAACTCGACACTCACGACACACACGCCTTCAACTGGGCAAAGTACTATGTTGAACACTCTCGTACTGAAGTATATGACTGGCTAACCCACGAAGGCATTAAATTTATGCCGGCGGTCAACTGGGTAGAGCGAGGACTGTATGGCGACGGCAATAGCGTACCTCGCTACCACGTCGTTTGGGGTACCTCTCGTGAACTCACCCGAACCATGATTGCCGCGATGCATGCCGCCAATAGCGAAAATCGACTTACGCTGTTACACCGGCACCGCATTTCTGAGCTGGTTAAACAAGGCGATCGCGTAGTCGGCGCAGTAGGCATCAATGATGAAACCCATGAGCATATAGAGTTTCATGCGTCTGTGGTCGTCATGGCGACCGGCGGCCTTAATGGCAGCCATCAAGAATGCCGCACTAACTGGCCAGAACACCGGGCAATACCCGACACCATGCTCAATGGTGCTCACCCCTATGCAGACGGCAAGCTGCATCATGAAGTAGAAAACAAACTGGGCGGTCGTATTGTTAATGCAGGTGAAATGTGGAATTACGCCGCTGGTTTTCCTCACCCTTACCCTCATTTTGAAGGTCATGGATTATCGACCATTCCATGCAAGTCGGCACTTTGGTTAAACCATAAAGGAGAACGCATAGGCCCGAAACCACTCGTCACAGGTTTTGATACCCACGCGTTATGCCAACGAGTTGCAGAACAAGAAAAACCTTGGACATGGCACCTTCTTAACTGGCGCATTGCCATCAAAGAATTTGCGATTTCTGGTGCAGAGCACAACCAGCGAATTCGTGATAAACAATTTATTCGTTTCGTAAAAGACCTACTACTAGGCAATCAAAACCTGATCAAACAAATGGCCAGTGAAAGTGCGGACTTTTTGGTCGATGACACCCTAGAAGGACTGTCAGGTAAAATGAATGCCCTGACCAGCTCTCTCGACATTGACCCAACGGTATTGCAAGCCACCGTCGACGAGTTTGATGCCAATTTTGACAAGGGTAACCAGCTGGAAAATGATGACCAAATTCGCAGTATTCTTCATGCCAGACAATGGGGGCCAGACAAGCTTCGTACCTGCAAACCCGCACCACTACAAAAGTCAGGAGCCGGCCCTTTTATCGCTATTCGTATGCAACTGATCACCCGAAAAAGCTTGGGTGGTTTATGTACCGACCTCGATTGCAAAGTGTTAGACAGAGAAGACCAACCAATCGCCGGATTATATTGTGTCGGCGAAGCAGCCGGCTTTGGTGGAGGTGGCTCAAATGGCAAGCGGTCATTAGAAGGGACTTTCTTACCAGGCTGTATTATGACAGCCCGTAGCGCCGCCCGTTCAATCATTAGCGACAGCGTTTCAGCGACGAATTTATAGGAGAATTATAATGTTAAATGGGGCTCAAGCTCTTATGAAAACCCTGGTCGACGCTGGCGTAGAAGTATGCTTCTCTAACCCAGGCACCAGTGAAATGCATTTCGTTGCAGCACTCGACAGCGAACCCAAAATGAAAGCCGTACTCGCCCTGTTTGAAGGGGTCGCTACAGGTGCAGCCGATGGTTACGCGCGCATGGCAGATAAGCCCGCCGCCACGTTGCTGCATTTAGGGTGTGGCCTAGGCAATGGCTTGGCCAATTTACATAATGCTCGCAAAGGCAAAGTACCTGTTATTAATATCGTAGGCGATCATGCCACTCATCATGTGAAATACGACGCCCAATTGCAGTCAGATATTGAAACCATTGCCCGCAACGTGTCCCCAGGGTTCGTTCGCACCTCACAAACCACCGAAGCACTCTGTAAAGATGCCATTGATGCCATCACGGTAGCTCGGGGTTTACCAGGCCAAGTCGCCACGCTCATTCTACCCGCTGATGTGTCTTGGGGAGAAGGCGCAGAGCCTTGCTCACTGCCTCCTAAACCGCCCGCTCCGGTAGCAGATGATGCAGTGGTCGAAGAAATAGCCGCCGCGATTCGTGCAGGTAAAAAATCGGCATTTTTATTAGGCGGGCGCGCCCTGCGTGAACCTAGTCTGCTAGCAGCCGCTAAAATAACGGCTAACAACGGCGTTAAAATGTTTGCTGAAACCTTCCCTGTCCGTATTGAACGGGGTGCAGGCATACCACCGGTTGAGCGGATTGCCTACTTAGCAGAACTCGCCAGCATCCAACTGGCAGATATCGACAACCTCATACTGCTCGACAGTAAAGCCCCCGTCTCTTTCTTTGCCTACCCAGGTAAAAAAAGTTATCTAGTGCCAGACAGCTGTACCGTACACACTCTTGCAAACGAGGAACAAGACACCACAGCCAGCCTCAATAAACTCGCCGAGGCGTTGGGCGCGACGCAAGCAACACCCGCTTTACAGAAACCTAAACGCCCCGATAGCCCGAGTGGCAAACTCACTGCAGATAAAGTCTGTAAAGCCGTAGGGCATTACTTGCCAGAAGACGCCATTATTGTCGACGAAGCCATCACCTCAGGCTTGATGTTAAACGTCATGACCGAAGGCGCGCCGCGTCACGACATGCTCACCCTGACAGGAGGCGCTATAGGCCAAGGCTTACCCAATGCTGTTGGTGCAGCCATTGCCTGTCCAGATCGCCCTGTACTAGCACTGATTGGCGACGGCACAGCGATGTATACCAACCAAGCATTGTGGACCATGGCGCGTGAAGGATTAAATGTCACCAGCATTATTTTTAACAATGCCTCTTATTCAGTTCTGAATATTGAGTTGGAGCGGGTCGGTGTCGACAATGTCGGTGAAAAAGCGAAGTCTCAGCTCGACTTGAAAGGCCCAGTGCTAAATTTCTCACAGATCGCACAAGGCATGGGCGTTCACGGTGTAAGAGTGTCAACCGGTGAAGAATTAAGCAAAGCATTGGAGTACGCCTTGAGTCATTCGGGCCCCCACCTCATTGAAGTAATGGTGCCTGAGTCTTTAAGCGGCGTGAAGCGTAAAGTCTTGCCTTGGTTATTAAAATCTCTACCCAAACTACCGCTGCCGTTAACTCGGTCACTCAAGAAAAAGATAGCACCTTAACCCTAGCTCTTCATAAATAGTCCTCGCTATATAAAAAAAGCCGGGGCGGCGTAGCGATAATCATCATCGCTCCGCCGCCCCTTTTTTTGTCTGCCTCCCCATTAATTGCACAATTGTACAGTTTTGAGATTTGCGTCTCAGACGGGCACCCTTAATCAAAATAATATTTGGCACAAATGTGCAGTTATTTATAAATGGATATTATTTAAGGAAGAAGGTATGGATACGTCTACGTTACTAGCCACATCATTTCTGGCGATATTTACAACAAGTGCCGTTGCAGAACTCAAAGCCATCTCTGATGAAGGTTTATCTGAAATATCAGGTCAGGCTTATGTATCGATAGATCAAACCAACCACCCTACTGAAACTAACGTTGAATACACCCGAGTTAACGTGGGAATGCAGGTCGAAACACTGACCCGCGCCGACAAACTAGAACTCGGCACCTATCATCGGTGGGAGCATCATCCCACCAATCCTAGTTTAAACGGTACCGCATGCCACACCTGCAACGGAACCGAAGTTGGGCTAGAAAAAGTAGGTTCAGATATCCTGGCTGAAGATTTCACCTTGGGCTACATACACAATGAAGAATACGCCAACCGCTATAAATCGGTGCCGATGGTGGCAAAATATAACCAATACGGTCAGCTGATAAAACATGATGAAGGCGAGATCGTTCCGTTTGAGATAAACGACCCCTTTATTGAATTTGCTCGTGATAAAGACACCAATGATGTGATTGGTGTAAGAATAGGCTTTGGCGACGCTAAAGGTATTTTATCGGGCAATATTCTCGGCTTAACAGGCGCGATTGATGTCAATATCCGAGATGGCGTTGAAGAATTATCAGAAGCTCGAAAAAAACAAGATGGCAACATCATTGAAAGTGCATTAACGCTGTTAACCCCTCTACTGGTAGCCGGTGGAGACTTAAGTGCACAAGCAGTACTCGTCGATGAAAATGGAAACCCTGACGCCATAAGGTCTTCAAATATTGGCATGGCAAACGGCACTGAATTCACAATAGCCGGCGCTGACTTTCTTGCAGCAACCGCCGTCCCTATCCTGTCTGATGTGGGTTTACTATCGAGCGACTCACGCGCAGAGCGTGTCAGCTGGGCCGGCTGCGGCCTGTTTAATTTATCCCCCTGCTATAAAATCTACGTTCAATCAGAAGACTGTGCAATGCTAGGTATCCCTACTTGCTTCCCGCTTAATAATTTCCAAAGTTTGCCCATCGGTAAAGTTAAAGAAATTAATGGGCGACAATATATAACGGATACCGTATCAGGCGTATTTATGTCTTTCCAAACACGAGATGTAGACTGGTCAACAGGCCCAGCCGGTAAGCAAGCCATGAATGAGTTTGTAAGGGCAACATCTGGCGCTTTTTTAAATCTGCCTACCGGTGCAGTAGAGGTGAATCTCAGCGAGGTTTATAACGGGGTGCAAGGCGTAAGGCGTGAGTATATTGATCGTGGAGTGGGCCTGTTTTAAACCAAGCAAACCTCACATAACAGGCAACCCCGCTAGGACATTCTCTCACCATCAAGCGAGTAGCGTTTCTCTGAAAATCTTACGTTTAACTTCAGGTCACTGGTTGTGGCATACAGCTCAGCTTTTAAGTATGCTCTAAAAATAACTATTAAACGTTGGGTTTAATTATATTTCTAGTGCTGAGTTGTTTAACCTTTTTAATTGTTTTAGCGACCTTACTGCCTTTATCTCGGCATCCACACTGAAATCAGTGGTTTATTAGACCCGCGAGTAAGCAGAGGAATGTACAATACCTTTCACGTTGACTATCCCTTGCTGCGCTGGCCTTTGGATCATTTGTTTCATAGCCAGCATTTTGTATTAATGTCCATACAACGCTTGCCCTCAATAGGTTCTGATCACTTTTCCCTGCTAACTAAGCTACAATTCGCTCCACAGAACGGTAACAATCAAGAAGGCTTGCAGGCTGATGTTGAAGACAAAAAATGGTCAAAAAAGATCGCTGAAGAGCAGAACGTCAATAAACACGATGTACCCGAACCGAGTGAATAAGCGCAACTAAAAGGCGCTAACAAGACTGCCTTTAGCTCACTATTTATAAGAAGTCGATTAGCAATGAACAACACTATAAAGAAGAATAAAGAAGCAGAACAGCGAAAGGTACTAGAACGATTGGAAAAGTTTAGTCGCTTTACGGACAGCAACATTGGCATACCCTTCACAAAATTTCGGTTTGGAGTAGAGGCTGTGATCGGTTTATTACCAATAGTGGGCGATGTAGCCGGACTGATCCTGTCTTCTTATGTGTTATTCGAAGCACACCGCATAGGTACATCGAAAAAGGTAAAAGTCCGAATGTTGCGTAATATGGGTATCGACTTTGTGGGAGGACTGCTACCAGTAGTAGGAGATGCCTTCGATGCCATCTTTAAGGCCAACACCCGTAACACACGTTTACTAAAAAACTATCTGGAAGCGCAAATTGCAACCGAGCCTCCTACCACTCCCTTTCCCTGGCGAACGTTAATTGGCTTGTCGATCCTTTTTGCACTCGTGGCGGGCGGGTTTATTTTAAGCCAAATAAACCTCACACCATAGACAATCCCGCTATGAAATTCTCTCACCATCAAGCGAGTAGCGTTTCTCTGTAAGCCTTATGTTTAGCCGCAGCTCACTGGTTGTAGCATACAGCTCACCGCCACACCCAGGGTGCTTTATTCCAATAGCTTCGGGAGTTCGTTCTTCACTATAAAAACTGTCAATACCTGCAGGAATTTGCGGAAATATAAACACCTCAGAAGAACCACACGACAAGCACTTTGCGCCCCTCTCCGACCTCAGATAACTCGCCAGTACTGAAGGGTTTGCAAGCTCTTCATTTAAACAAGCCAAGCTAGCGCGGATCAAACGAATCTCATCGTTGTCTGGCTTTTGTTTTGAGAATAAACGGCGGAGAAGAGGTCTCGACCTTTTGGCCTTTTCTATTTCCTCAGCCAAGTCCGATGCTAAACCTGAAATATCATCCTTAAGCGATTCATATCTAGCAGCCTGATCCGTATCTTCTATGGCCGCCACCGACTTACAGGTATTGCACCACCCTAGATCCCTTGGGAGGGTGATATTTCCACAGGGGGTTTGGTATTTGAATAGACCAAACGCCACGCCTGTTGAACCTGAGTAGTGACAAGCATTACACGTGATATTGGTTGCAGGTAAAGACATTTTGAATACCCTAAAACGCGTTGGAAAGTGGCCGCTTACAACGGTCAAAGGGCAGAGTGACGAAAAATGTTACTCTGCCCTCATTACTCGCTAACCCAGAATAGAAGCCAGGCCTTTTTCCAGTAAACCACCGGTAGCATTCCCGCCTTGGGAAAAATACTGAACGGCAATATTTGCAAATTGCGCAATCATATCGGAGCTGAGCCCCAATGCTTCAAATTGCTGGGTTAATTGAGCCATTCCACCCACAGATGATGCCAGACCTCCCGCGCCGGAGAGCATACTTCCCAGTCCACCGGCCTTGCTACCACCACTAAGTGCAGGAGCCGCCGCAAGCAGTGTATCCATCCCCGGAACACCAGCACCCAACTGTTCGAACTCACCCGAAGACAAAGATTGCTTTGCCATGCCCAACAATGAACCCATACCGCCCTGAGCTTGTGTTTCTGTCACACCCAGTTGCTGTGTTAGCGTGGGAATAAGACCGGCAGCCATATCCATCGCAGAATCAGTCATAGGGCTTGTAGCTGTACTCTTCTCGGTTGCTACTACCTGAGAGACCTTCTCCACTGCAGCCGATTGATCACTCAACACTGAATCAAAAAAACCGGCCTGCGCCGTACCGCTTATTCCTAAGATGAGGGCCGAAGCGACCACTAGTTTTTGCATAGTTCTCTCCCTGTAGATTTACGTCAACGTTACATCATGAGTTTATCAAATAAATTCGTTAGCAGCGCATCATTTCACTCCACTTTAGTGAAACCGATAGGGTCAAGTTCGATTGAACCTTCTATGACCCTAATTATCAGCAGGCATTTGCTGGAATATGGAGAACAATCGAGTCTGCCTCTATTGGTTTTACCCTTTTACTTATAGCGAGGCGATATATTCTTTGGCTTGTTTTAGCGAGACACCTTTGTTCAATTGCCTATAGCGTTTAATTGCCCAAACCGAATAGCCCATTTTTTTTAATCTTAGAATGTCTTGTTCGGTTGTTTCTTCAACGGCAAACAAAACCCCTTTTTTGATTAAATACCGTTCTCTGGCATAACTCGAAACCTCAGCTATCAACATAATGGCCAATCCGATACCAACTACTAAAAATAAACCAGTCCAATGCTCAAACATATAAGTCACCCAATAGGATTAATAAATTCTGGGTGGGATAGTAGCTCCGCCTCAAGCAACGCTTTTATATTTACATATACAGCGGCGGTCAAACCAAAAAAATCAGAAAAATCATTGCAGGTCATAATACCTCCTTGTTTATATATCCATTCCTTGGATAGTAGATAAATTTGAACAAGCACCCTTTAAGTATCGGTGTTTGTTCCCAGTATAGTAAATACAAAAAAATACAAGTTCAATACATTCAAGCAATAACGGGTCGGGTTACTTTCTAAATGCGAGAGAGTCGCCATTAAGACGTGGTTTATTTGAAGGTTGAGCTGGAGCTTAAATAGTCGATCAGGCAAAATTAAAAATGTTACTCTGCCCCTAATTATTCAAACGATAAGAGGCAAAGCGACAACTATAAATAACACTCAACCCCCTTTATTCCACTTTAGCCAATAAATTAATTAGTCTTTAGCTCTAATAATCGACTCCCCACTGCTTCAGTTATCATCGCAAACCTCTTCTCAATCACTTCTAACACCTTATCATCGTCACAGCTTTCAGTGTTGATTTCAGTAAAATTGTCTGGGATTTGATTACTGCTAAGAATGTTAGATTTATATGCTCCTGCCTCACCTAAATATTTAAAATACCTAATCGGATCGAGTGAGCCAATTTTTCCATTAGCATCAGCAGAAATATAAACACGGTTTAGCGGGCTATTTAATATATGACCAGGATCATTCCGTACTTTTTCAGAGGTTGCACCCAACCCCTTTCTAATATCAAGAGGTATCAAGTGATGATCATGTATCAAATTTGCTCCTATAAAGTGAACATCTTTTGTATTCTCATCAACGTCATAAGATCTTAAGCGCGCCACCCCTTCCGAAATCAAATCATAGGGATCTTTACTAAGCACAAACTGCAGGATTGCAAGTCGAATGCCTTCCCTAGGTGGCTCCCCCCCCTGCATCGTTAATAGTGCTTTAGAACTATAATCGCTGTCTTCAAAAACCTTAGCCTTCCTAGCTGCAATAACCTTATCACCACCACCCTCTAACCACCTGAACAAGCTATTTATATCTTGTATAACGACAGTACTTTGATCATAGAGATAAGCTCCGGAAAATAAACTAGACCAATACCAACACTCTATGCGGTCCAATGACTCTTTAGTATTCCAGTGCTCATCTTTAGTAAAAGCAAAAGCTATTGGCTGAACCATCAAAGTATAATGAAGCTTCTTCGCATTATAAATCCCGCATCGAATGGTTAGAAATGCTAAAGCCCTAAGAACTGCTTTTACTGCTATTTCAATATTGTCCCTTATTTGCATTGTAGACAAACTCAATAATGCTTTAGATTTTGCTTTATCTTTTGTAAGCTCAATTGGGCTATTTTCGAAAAACTGATTAGCTTTTCCATGTGCAAGCAATGAGCATACTGCCAAGATAGCGCTCTTAACATACGATGTGGGTAACCCGTCTTCTATAGAGTCGAAGTTTTTTAAGTCTAAAAAGCCAGAAGAGTTCGTTTCATACTTTAAAGGGTCAGATAGAGCGAGTTTGTCAACCATAATAGAACGCACAACTTCACTTAATGAATACGGTTCTGTATCCCCCTCTTCTTTTTTTGCCGCTCTAGCTGCTAATAAATCAAAATCATCAAGCTTCATTCCTCCCTCATTCAAATGGCAAAATATGGGTATAGCTCTCCTGATATCATTGGTTTTAATGCTCAAAAGCTCGTAGTCATTATAAAGATCGTTTAATAAGTAGTTATAGACGTCGCTTACCCACGTTTTTTCTAATGACTCAAATACTTTATCTAGGAGTACATTAAAATCAGCACCAGCTTCTTTGATTTGATTCATATTATCAAACTCGTCAAACACGCCATCAATGTCATACTTTTCAACTTTGCTAAAATCATCATTTATATGATCTTTAATAGCCTGGCTATTTTTGCTTGCGATTTTTTCTAAAACTCTAGTAATAATTCGGTTTTTTATATTATCCGTAGACTCGCCGATAAGAAATAACGGCAACAATCCCTCACTAGCACAATTTTCAACAAAATCTGTCGCAAACTGTTTCTGACTTTTCCCCCGATGAAGAAAGCTAATTTCGTAAAAAGGTGAATACCACTTAGTGACGCCGGTATTTTTTTCGTCAAACCTTTGCTCTTTAATAATTTCAGTTATATCTTCCGGCTCATACTCATCAATTGCCTTCGAGTCAAACTTTAATTTTTTAGCTCCAAAAAGGTCAGATATAGCATTAGTTGAGTCAGAACCATCAGGCAGTTTAAGAAACCATCGTACTTTTATTGAGTTTGCCTTCTTTGACAGCAGTGATTTAAGTTCTTTTTTACACTGCTCTTCAGTATCGGGTGTCAGCTCAGTAAATTTTAAAACAGTATCATTAATACAATAGGTATTATTTAAAGCGTTGTACAAAGTGGTTGTTCTTTGCTGCCCATCTAAAAGATACTCACACTCAAACTCTTCCTCTTGATTTGTCTGCTTTAGCTCACCTATCTTTCTTGCAGCAAAATCAGTCGACTTACCATTAAGCGTTAATGAACTTCCAATCGGAAACTTAAGTAAAAGTGACGACAATAAATTGCGCTGTTTTTCCATGCCCCACTTATAATCTCGCTGAAAATCAGGCAGCAGCAGAATTTCATCGTTAATTTTTTTGAATATATCTTTTAACTTACTCATTAATTAGTCCATTGGCACTTTTCAATCAATATTCACCACTATAAAGTTAAATTTTATAGCAGTATTTAACTTAATTATTCTTTATTTAATTTTAGCTTTTCTAACCAATTTACCCGATCACACCTTACAGAAAATTCGGACGTTAACTCTATGCAACCCTACTTTAAATCAATAGCACTCAAGCAATAAAAGCTTAGACAAGAAAACAGCAATGCGCTTTATACTCAACTAAATGGATATACACTTAAAAGTAACTCTAGATTCAATATCGCATATTTTGTAATAAACAATAAACTAACTATCCTCCATTTTCAGCTTCTTTTTATGTAACGCGATAACTAATATGCTTCGACCTAAAAGTAAATGAAAAATGCTACTTCAACGCAGCAGTTTACAACTTCATTCGGTTAAATTTTAATCAATTAAGTTCTAATTCATCGAACTTAACTTCACTATTTTGTAATCATTGTTCGCCACAAGAGCTTGACGCCCCCCCTCTACAGAGTAAACAATATAAACAGTCACTAACTACCAAAAAGAACAAAATGGATTTCCAAGATTATAAAAAACTTGTTGGTAAGCTTAAAATTGGTAAGAAGCTACCTGATGCAATTTATTTACATAAGTCCGCACTGACTGAAGTTGACTCAACTCTACTTAGCCTGACAACACGTATCGCTTCGGCTCTTAAAATAGAACCTGTCGACTGGAATATTGTTAAGTATTATCGTTCAGATTTTAAAATCGCGCTTCTTAATTACCCTAGCTTTGATGATTACGCCTACCCTGCTCTGTCAAAAAGCCATACGATCGACTTAAATAAGCTAAGTTTGCGTGCAGCCTCGTATATCGAGTCTAAAAACCCACCAATATTGCATCGAAAGGAAACGTTTTTAGCCCCAGGTGATGAACGTATTGAAAGGTTTAGCCAACACACTCTTGAAGGTGAGAAAATTGGTCTTTACGAAAACACTAAAACTATTGGGTTTAAACAACACTGGGAACGGTTAATAAAAAAGAAAAGCCACTACCTAGACGAAAAAGGTCACTTGCACCCACTAACCGAAAAGCCTATTCAGCAGAGTGAGTATGATGATAGCGTCGAAATAGAGCGGCATAAAACAGCTATTACTCGTGACCAACTGTCTCAACCAATGCAAATTTTAGCGAGGCATGAGTATCTTAATGGCGACTATTCAGTTTTTGATTATGGCTGCGGACAAGGCGATGATTTACGAGAATTAGAAGCTCACGGAATTGATGCTATAGGCTGGGATCCAGTCCATGCCCCTGAGGTTGACCCAACTCCCGCAAATATAGTCAACCTAGGCTTTGTTCTCAACGTAATAGAAGATCGCGCTGAACGAGATGACACACTAAGAAAAGCTCATAAACTTGCCGAACAAATGCTTATAGTGTCTGTAATGGTCGCAGGTGAAAGCGTGATCAGCCAGTTTCGTCCATATAAAGATGGCGTTATTACTAGCAGAAATACTTTTCAAAAATACTACGCACAGTCTGAAATTCGCTATTACATAGAGCACACGCTAGGACAAAACTCCGTACCTGTGGGTCAAGGTATATTTATTGTTTTTAAAGACAAAACTGAGGAGCAACGCTTCTTACTAGAGCGGCAATTTATTCACCGTTCATGGCAACAGAAAACCCAACGAATTGTTATTAAACAAGATAAGCCGATAGCAAAAGACCTCATACAAAATGACCAAGCGCTTTTTGATGATTTCTGGGAGACATGTTTAGATTTAGGTCGCGTACCTGCAAACGACGAGTTTGAATTTAGCGATCAAATTCGGAGAGTTGCAGGCTCTCATGCCAAAGCTCACAGCGCATTAATAGATCACTATGGTGATGAGCTTTTTCAAGAAGCTCAGTCTAAACGCAAAGACGACTTACTCGTTTATTTTGCTCTCAGCTTATTCGAAAAAAGGCAAACTCAAACTAAAATGCCTAATAGTTTGAAACGAGATATTAAGGCATTTTTCAGAAATCATGCTTCCGCTATTTGTGAGTCTAAAGAGCTTCTATTTTCTGTAGGCAATAATGAAGTTATAGAGCAGGCATGCATCTCAGCCTACGAACAGTTTAAGTGCGGAGAGTTTAATGATGGACACAGCTATATTTTTGTTAAAGAACTATTGAATGAGGCACCTAAAGAGTTACGAGTCTATGTTGGTTGTGCTGTACAGCTCTATGGTGATTTAGAAGGCATACAACTAATAAAAGCCCATATGAGGTCTGGAAAAGTAACTCTTTTAGGTTATAAAAACTGGGAGACTGACACCCCACTCCTTATTGAGCGCATCAAAATTAAAATGCGCGAGCAGGATGTCGACTTTTTTGATTATGTTGGAGAGTATAAACCAGTGCCACTGGAGAACAGGTCTATGTTCTAGCTGCCGAATACTGCTCATTTACTCGTTCCGACGCAACGCTTACTACATCATTATATTTTGATTGCGTGATGATGTGGTCTAAGTCAAACATTGAGGGTTCCTTCCAATGAGGAAAGGCAGTTAAATCAATCCCCTAACTTACTAATAGCAGACACATGAGTTAGCCTATAGCTCTAACATTAAAGCACACAAACAGTTTATCAAAACTCAACATCAACATCCTCCGGGGAAATTTGGTCTAAGGTCGACGATTCATTCTTAATTACTTTTTCCCAAATTTTATTTATTAGAGGTTCCACACCAGTAGGATCACCAGGATTTTCGTCTATCCACAAAGTAATTTTTTCCAAGCCAGCATTACAATATTCTTCAAATATTTTTATCGCTTCAGGAAGACGCTCATCTTTTAATATTGTACCGTCTCTTTCAGTCATTAAAGCAATAAGGTAGATAAACGCATCTTTTTGATCGCTTGAGTAAGTTTCTAAAATAATGCTAATGCCATCGCCAGAGATAGGCTTTCTTGATCCATGCGAGTAACCTACCATGGCCGCAAAAACCATAAGGTCCTTATTGTATGAAAACACACTTTTACCATTCGTTTTAGTTTGACAGAGCAATTCAACAATTCTCTCGTGCTTACGATCACGTCTCACGTTAAGCTTCAGCCAACCGTTATCTCCCATTTGACCGCTAAGCATAAGACCCTACCTCTTCAATTATTGTTCTATCAATTGGACAACCATACCTTACGGTTTCATAAGACTGACCTAGAATATTAATAGAGTCTTGCATCTTATTATTTAGATCGGATGACTCCTCTAGAACCATATTGTACTCCCTGCCTACTCTATCCCTAATTCCTTCTTCAACTGCACCTTCCCAGTGACTAGAAGAAAGAAGCAACACAACTTGGCCTACCGACTCAGGAATAGCGCTGGCAACATGCCCCTTATACTTATTATCTAGGACACCAAAAGGTGCATCGATTATAAAGGGCGCCACAGCACCAGGAGTTAAGATTTGTCCAGAAGCATTGCGCCGATCTCTCGAGTAATCAATTAAAGCAGAAATAAACGTCAAACTAAGAAGCAACGACTGGCCATCGCTAGTAGGTACTAAACGGCCTTCCCTATCGATTAACTTTATCTCAAACGTATTTGGGTTAAGCTTTGCCGTATAATCTTGTCTAACAAACCTAGTTAGTTGAGCGTTCACTTTTTCAATTATACGAAGTCCGACATCACTCCATGTAGAATCAAGTGTTTTTTTCAACACACTATCTATTGCTTCTGAGGCTTTTACTAGGTTTCCAAAACGAATAACATCTCCCGAACGCGATGTCATTTTGCTCATATCCAGTTTGTGCTTAACTAATTCTACTTCTTCACGCTTCAGAGAACTCTCTGCACTTCCTAAAGCTCTATTAGCTTCCGCACTCTTTTGTTTAAGAGCAGACCTTTCATTCTCGACTCGCCTAATATCTTCTAAAGAGCTTGTTCCTTTTAGCTTAACACTAAGGTCATCTAATTCTTTGGTCAGTTTAGCGATCTGTTCTTCACTATCATTCAACTGTTTTAGATTCTCCTCAAACTCTCTTTTAGCTTTTTTTGCATCATTCCTCATTTGCGTTAACTGAGAGCGCGCCTTGCTAACCCTGCTTTCTAATTTTGGATCACCCGCTTTTCTTAACATTGATTGAATCTTGTTAAACGCCGAGGACCCAGCATTTAAATTTGCGCCACAAATACATTCCTTTGCGCTGATAATGTCATTTATCAATTGCTCGTTGTAAGGCGATGGTATTGTGCCCTTGTACTCTGCCTCGTCAATAAAATCCATTGCCTGACCGGCTAATTCAAAACCAAATACAGTTGTGGCAAACTCGGAAATAAGCGTAATTCGTTTTCGCTTAGCATCGCTCCATAGGTTTTCTTCTCGTCTTTTTCTAGACTCAATTCGTGAACGCTGATCATGGAGAGTCCGAACCACGTTGCTGTCTGAGTTTTCCAAGATTGTATCGATATTTCTAAGCTTACCTTCATAAAGCTCAATAGCATTCTCTGCTTCTTCGCGATGCCGTTCTTTTAGGGTAATCGAATCCTCAAGACGCGTAATTTCTTTCTGCAGTTGACTGATTTCTCCAGTATTATCAGCATTAGCCAAGGCATTTTGGTATTCTTTTTTAATCTTAACTAAGTCCTCTCTTGCCTTTTCAGCTATCGTAAAGCCTAATATTTCTTTTACTGCATGCTTCACTACCGCACCACCTTTATCTCCCGCTACTTTTCCAATCCCTTCCCCTTGGAAAAAGAAATACTTAGAAATATCTTTAGGTATCACAGAGTTGATAAATGAATCGGGGTTAGGTATTTCGCTATAGCTATCTCCATCTAATTTAAAGACCTTAAACACATTAGTACCTAAAGATGAAGTTGAACGAGTAGCGGAATAAACTGCTAAATCCTCATCCTCAAACTCGATAGTCACACGATAAGAATGCTCTCCTGAACTTTTAGCAATTTTATTTAATAATGATTTAGGTTCAGAAAAGTTGTCTGTTGTAATATCAAAAAAACACCAAAGTATAGCATTCAAAAAAGCCGTTTTTCCGGTGCCATTTTCAGCATGAATCAAGGTTACGTTTTTATTAACATCAGTAGAAAATGAAATTTCCTGTTTGCCGTAAAATTGCCTAAAATTATTTAACTCAAGCGTTCTAAACTTCATTCTCACCTAACTCCTTAGACAAATCTGAAACCACTTCCCTTATTAAACTCAAGCGACGACTAGGCGACTGTCCACCATAAAAAGCCTGCCTCTCAACATTAACAACTTTTCGAGCAGCCTCATGGGCAGGATCAGCTAGATTATCAACTTCTTGTTCGGCTTGCCTAAGTGCTTCCTTAATATCTTCTATACTCATAATCTACATTGAACCTCTATAGGTAACTCTGTTGAACGGAAGGCGATAATCCATACTTATCTATGGCTTGTTCAAGTTCGTAACGGTTGCTAGCTAAATTAGCAAAATCGTTAACCCTTTCAGCTTCAGAGGATTTCAATCTTTCGGAATAAACTGAGTCACTTATTGGCAAAACAACAAAATCATATATCTTCGCCAAATTTTTACCTTCAAACCTCCTTAATATACGACCTCTTCTCTGAACATACTGCCTTGGGTTCTTAGTACTTGATAAAATGTATGCAGTTCGACAGGCCGGCACATCGACCCCCTCATCTAAAATTTTCATCGCAACTAAAGCATCTATTTCTTCTGATTTAAATGCCTGCATTGTTTGCCGTCGCTGAGTTGGTGAAATATCACTTACAAATTTTGACACCTTCCAACCTAAGTCAATCAAAATCCGAGAAACCTGATTAATAACGGGAATATCATTCTGCACATCTTCTGAACTAAACGGCTTGCCTTCTCCCGAATAAAATAACGAAAAACCTCGTTCTTCACTAGGAACCTTCTCACAAAGCGTTGCAAGTTCAACAAGCTTGTTCTCGGCAGAACCTAGTAAGCGGCTGCGCTGCCCACAAAGCAAAGTTAGACTCATTTTTTCGTCTTTAGAGAGTCCGCTTGTATGGTTTTTCTGAGTTAGTTTTGCGATTCGACCGCTTAATTCCTCATATTTTTCTTGTTCGATAAAGGTTAAATAAACTGGGACAATATAATACTCATAAGGTGTTAATACCTTGTCATTAATGGCGTCTGATAAAGAATAAGTCGCAACAATTTCACCGTAGTATTCTATTAGTCGTTGTTTCGCTCCGTCTGAAAAAGGAGAATCTATTTCATCATCATCAGCCCTAAAAGGTGTCGCAGATAGCCCTATTTTATAGCTGGCTGAAGGTAGCTTTTCACACAAACGAGAAGAGCAGTGATTATGACATTCATCACCAACAAATAAGATGTTATTGCTAGAAATACGACTAATTAAACTATTAAAACCATCAGACCCTAATGTTTTATTAACAACGACTATAGCCAAGAACTTTTTATGCCCAGCTGTAAAATACTGAATTTGTCGCTCCAAATCTTGATACCAAGAGTTTTTTGAACCAAAACATTGAATTGCTTCGATAGAAAAGTCTGATAAATTTTGAAGCCATTGCTTTGCTAACTCTATATAAGGAACTGCAACAATCAGGCAAGTCCCTTGATTCTTAGCAACCCGCGCTTCATAAACACGAACAGCACCATATATTGCTGTAATCGTTTTACCCGAGCCTGTTGCAAGATGGAATATCCCACTATAATGACTTGCTTTCCATGCACCTAAAGCAGCTAACTGATGATTTTTTAAGGTAAACTTTTTATCTCCTAGGTAATCAGGAACTCTAGGTACACAAAGTTCACGATTAATATTTTTCGTTTCCAAGCCATCTTCGAAATCTTTAACCGAATGCGAGTCGAAAATTAGAGGCGAGTCTTTAACATTTGCAGCAATTCTTTCATATATTTGAGATGGAACATCAACAGTAATAACATGCTCTTCTTGATTCAACCATAAGCGTTCAAAGCCTTCCGTATACTCAAGTCCATAGCGTTGAAAAACGTCCTGATCCCAGCTTTTGTATACACTTATTGACTCAGCATTTAAAGCAAAGCCCATACCATGAGGTGTCTCATTCGCTGACCCTTGAAATACCACTTTATTTCCAAACTCATCACTAAAAATGCCAATTTTTTCGTGATACATACCGACCCTTCGAAGAGCAAACTTGATCTCTAATGAATTTCTAGCGATTAGTAAAGCTAACAACTCGAGGGTTGAACTAGATTTTCCTTCAGATTCTAATAGCTCTATTAATCGTTCACTTAACTCTAAACATTGTTCTTTTAAACTTTCGCCATTTTTAATCGCAATAAACTCACTCTCATCTAAGGGGTGCCCGATAATTAATCTCATTTTGCCATTAGAATAAATTAAACGACTCAAGCCCTTAGCGCTATTCGATAAGAGCTGTGATGAGAAATAGCCTACTGCTCGATCATAGGAAGTTGACACTTCTAGCAAGGGCTTATAAAAGTCATTATAGAGATCGTCTTTCCCTGTCCTATACACATCTTTTATTTTAAGGTTTTCAAAGCTAGTCACTAATACTCCTTGACTTACAAAACAATAACTTCATTCATAATAATCAGAAAGAAATCTAAGAGAAAACCTCTTTAATTTTCATCAAGTGTAAACTATAAAAAATATATTTCCTTTTCACTTCAATATCACATAGAAAAGCGTTAACCTTCTTCTGGATAAACTCTCCAGGACCACTTATCAATGAAAGCAAAATTCTCAGGGCATGACACTTTTCCGCTACGTTATGGATGGCTTTTTAAAGCTACAAAACATTTAAGTATGGGCGGTTCTTTTCAAACTTCAAATGAAGACAAGACACGAGAGGCTATCGTTGAACTAGGCGTTGGAAAAAATATGGTTAACGCCATACGATATTGGGCTGAGTCTAGTTCTATCTTCGATACATCAGTCAAAGCAAATATTGTCACGCACAGCGTTAGCGAAGAAGCGAAGCTAATCTTCGGAGACAACACAAATGAAGGCCTAGACCCTTATCTCGAAAATGCTGCCTCTATCTGGCTTATTCACTTTTGGCTTAATTTTAATATAGAAAGCCTAACCGCCTATCGCTATTTTTTCAATTACTCAAACGTGCAATACTTTGAAAAAGCAACATTTTTAGATATTTGCATCACCGACACACAGCAACTTACTTCTTCAGAGTCTCCTAATGACAAGACAATCAAGAAAGACATTGATTGTTTTTTAAACACTTATTCAAAAAAAGCCGTAAAAGCAGGCGCAAGCGCAAAGACAAATGAAGATAGCTTTGCTTCACCTTTAGTAGAGCTAGGTCTTATTCAAGAGTTAGGAGGGGGCTACTTCTCAAGCCCTTTAGATTTACGTGCAGACTTGCCGATCAATATTTTCATATATTCTGTTTTGAGGTTTTCAGAGATGGAGCTAGCCCACTCAGGTGCAAGCTCAATGGATTTTGATACCCTTCTTACTAAGCCCTACTCGCCTGGTCGCATTTTTAGGCTCTCAGAAAAAGGGTTAGGACAAAAATTAGATGAAGCACAACGCCGAACTAATGGAGACATCAGCTGGGTTGACTCCCTAGGCTTAAGACAGGTGCAAGTCAAAAGCGCATTACAAGGTCAAGCGACAACATTTATTGAAGAACATTACAGGGCTTAGTTTTGAAACCACTAATTGAAATCACTCAAAAGTACAAAAGCTCAACACGTATTGATAGCACGAACATTGACTATAAAACATTTATTGATGACTTCATTGTTCATGGCACGGTGCAGCACACCTTAGAAACGCTTGGCAGAGAGTACTCTGCGAACTCTCAGCGTGCGTTTACTATTACAGGCACTTACGGCTCGGGCAAGTCAACATTTGCACTTTTTCTTAGTTCTCTTCTTTCAAGCGATAAATCTATATGCCGCCTTGCTGACGCTAAGCTTAAAGATAAAAATATTGAAACTACCGGAATCAAGCAAAATTTTGGTTACAAAAAAGGCTGGCAAACCATCAAGCATGTCTGTGGTATGGAGCCACCTGCACAAGCAATTCTAGCCTCTGTATCGGAAGCTTTCGGGGTAAAAGCATCTCAAGAGACTATAGATGAAGCTCAAGCACTAGAAGCACTTCGTTCTCTTTTGAGCTCAAATGGCGACAAGCAGGATGGCGTTATTATCCTTTTAGATGAAATGGGCAAAGCACTCGACTACTTGGCAAAAAATAACGGCGACCTTCACCTTTTTCAAACACTCGCAGACATAATTCAACAATCAGATAATCCTATTTTGCTTATTGGATTTTTACATCAATCATTCCAAGACTATGCGTTAAGTAAAGATATTGGGACTCAAAAAGAGTGGGCCAAAGTCCAAGGGCGGTACCGTGACCTAGGCTTTAACCCTACCATAGACGAGTCACTAGTGCTTATAGGCGACTCTATTGGTAAAGATAAAAAACTTTATAATGAACTAGTAAACAAGCGCAGCAGTTCAGTTAAAGCGGTTATTCAAACCTTTAAGTCCCAGGCAAAAAATAGTGGCCCGATAAGCTCAGCACTGCCACTCAGCCCACTAGTGAGTATATTGCTCGGCCCAATTTCACGAAGACGATTCTCACAAAATGAGCGTAGTTTATTTGGTTTTTTAGCTTCGCAAGAAAAGCATGGTTTTCGTGAGTTTCTGACTGAGCACTACCAAACACTGAACGACGAGTTGCCACTATATACGACTTCTAAACTATGGGATTACTTACATTACAATCTACATCATGTCATTACATCCTCGCAGGACAGTAAACCGTGGCTAGAAGGCTGCGACGCAGTTTATCGAGCCCAGCAAAAAGGTAGCGACCTGCACACAAGTATTGCAAAAACAATAGGCTTACTAACAATATTCGGGTTTCACCATCACCTGTACGCGAAAGAAGAGTTTATTGTTGAGTACTTTGCCGCTCTAGGTTACCCAGGAAAAGATGTCCGATCTGCTGTTGCTGACCTAAATGATTGGTCGATCATTATCTTCCGGCCTCAGCACGGAGCCTGGTTTATATTCCAAGGTAGCGACATAGATATACACCAGTTAACAGATAGCAAAATTGAGTCTCTACAGCATGGAGTCGACTGGACTACAGTATGTCATTCTAATCACGCTATTCTTGCTACAAGACACTACCACCAAACAGGCACTATGCGATGGGCTAAAACGCTCGTTGTAGGCAAGATAGACAAAACATTTGAAAGCGCGCTAAAAAGCAATATTACCCCAGTAACAGGTGAGGCCTTTATTACCCTATTACTCCCTGCTAATGAAAAAATATTTGACCAACTTAACAAAAAATATGCAAATTCATTACCCATCGCAATTGGTCGTACTGACAATATTGAAAAGCTGAAAAACGCAGCAATTGAAGTTATCGCCCTTCAATCAATAGAAAAAGATGAACGGCGCATTCAACACGACCCGATTGCCAAAAAAGAACTTGAAAACCGATCGCTTATTGCAAAGCACACGCTTGATAGCCTTTTAATAGAGCTATTCAACGACGCAAACTGGTTTTACAAGAATAATAAGCTGCCAAAAAATAGCCTATCTAGCACCGTATCCAACCTTGCAGACCAGGTATACACAAAAAAGATTATTGCTATTAATGAACTTGTAAATAGATCCAAGCCATCCGGTAATGCAAATAGTGCAATTCGCAAAGTCATGGATAGAATTCTTAAAGCATCCGACGCTGAAGATTTAGGCTTTGAGGGTGATTCATTCCCTCCTGAGAAAGGTGTCTATCTTTCCTGTATCAAAGGTAAAGGGTTCCACCAAAAAACAGAAGAGGGCTACCGTTTTCCATCTCAATGGGATGAAGAAGCAATTAAAGCTAACCCTGATACCTACACCCTACTACAAGACACTATTATTTATGTCAAAGAACATTCAAAGGTGGGCCACGTTACAATGGAAGACATCTACGCATTGTGGATGAGAGCTCCATATGGCTTAACCATTGGTCTGTGCCGGTTATTTGGTCTTGCGCTACTAAAATCACTTGAAGGGCATCTTGCTTACTACGATCAAGACTCGTCAGGTCAGTATATTTTCATTCCTGAGCTTGATGAAGAGTTAATAGATAAACTTTACAAACACCCCAAAGAGGCTGCGATAAGATACTACGAGCACTCTCAAATCGAAGGGCAACTAATTAAAACGCTTGCTAAGGCAACCTTAAATAACTCCAATGCAATTGACGATGCAGTTATTCTCAATATTGCTAAACACATTGTAAAAATAATCCACAAATTACCTGCTTGGGTAAAAAAAACCAGTGGAGATATTTTCTCATCACAGATTGGTAGTTTTGGACTTACAAGTAATGCCAGGGATCTTCGCAACAAGGTCATCTCTGCTCACGATCCTTATGAACTAATACTCAAAGAGCTCCCACAAGTTTTTGGTGTAAATGTTGAGCAAAAAAACTCTGACGAGCTTATCTCTAACAAATTAAATGCAGCTATAGAAGAACTTCTTTCTCAGCATGCTCAGCTACTAGATAGCTTTAAACTGCTCCTGGAAGAAGGCCTTGCTGGTGAACTTAACGAAGAACTTAAAGAACGCTGCCAGCTAGTACTGGAAAATGCGCAACGCCCTAAAGTTAAAGAACTCGCTGGTCGTATTATTCAGGTGATTGACGGGCATCAAAAGTTAGAGTTTGTCATAAGCTTAGCCGCTGGTGTGGTCGATAAAAACTGGACAGATAAACATTTACGATCAGCGTATGATGAATTACAAAACCTATGCCTTCAATTCAGAAGAGCTGAGGCTTTTGCCAATGCTGCAAAAGGTGGTTCAGTTAGACCTGTGGCAGTCATCACCTCAGATGAAAACGGGAACTACAAAGAGTATTCTGGTTTCATTGAGGCAAGTTTTGAAAAAGATAGCGAATACACAAAAACACTTCAGCAATTACAAAGTGGCGTTAAAAACTTATCGAAAGAAAAGCAGGTAGCGTTACTCTCACAACTAATGTCAGACATCGTAAATACAGGTGAGAAAGAGGTAAGCTATGAAGGATAAAGTAAAGCATGTCCTAGGCCTATCAGGGGGTAAAGACAGCAGCGCACTAGCTCTTTACATGAAGGAGACTCGACCTGATATAGACGTCGAGTATTTCTTTACCGATACAGGCTACGAACTCCCTGAAACAAATGAGTTTATAGATCAACTCGAAGAACGACTCGGTTATATCCATCGACTAAACGGCCGCTCAATGAACGATATTGAGGGCCGCGGTGAAAAAGACTTCGCAAAGCTTCTTAAAGACAACGGCAACTATCTTCCCTCTCAGCGTGATAGGTGGTGCACCATTCAACTAAAGCTTGTGCCATTTGAGCGCTGGGTTGATCTATTCATTAAAGATGGCTACAAGATTAAAAGCTATGTGGGTATTCGAGCTGATGAGCCACAACGAACAGGCTATATGACGATTGATAAGCCTATCGAGTCTATCATGCCATTCCGAGAAGACGGAATTGTCAAAAGTGATATCGAAAATATTCTCCAAAGAAATGGGCTTGAGCTACCCGCCTATTATAAGTGGCGCTCTCGATCAGGCTGCTCATTCTGTTTTTATCAAAAGAAAATTGAGTGGTTAAAGCTTCAAGAAAATCACCCTGAGCTATTTGAAGAAGCTAAAAAGTTTGAAAAGGGAGAGTCGAATAATGTTAAAGGTGAACGCTTCTACTGGATGGGGCAAGGCCAGCCACTAGAGATACTTGAAAGCGAAGAAGCTAAAAAAAGAATTCGAGAAAACCACGAAAAACAGGTTGAACGTTTTAAACGTAAAAAGCGACGAAATGCCCTCCTTGATGGAATTGAAGACTTAGACGAGTTTGCGAACTTAGATGAAATCTATGATGAGGTAGAAGGTGGCGGGGCTTGTATTACTTGCTATAAGTAATACAGCAGGCTAGTTTTACTCTATAAGCTCAGCCACACGCTGCACAAAGGCTTTTATATCATCAACCGTAGTCTCATGACTAAAGCTCAACCGATAGGTCTTAGACGCTAAGTCGCGACCTAAGCCTATCGATGATAAAACGTGCGAAGGTTCAATTTCTTTTGATGAGCAAGCTGAGCCTTGAGCTAAACAAAAATCACGTTCCGTGTTGCGCATAAATACAACAGGATTGGTATCAGGAAGCGTAACAGAAACAATGTGCTTAACACGTTCTGCGTTTGCGCCATTAATCTGACAACGAACTCCCTTAGCCTGTAAGCCTTTTAAGAGCGTTGCTTCTAACTCAGCGTTAATTTTCGAATAACTATTCTGAAATGATGATAAGGCTGCCCCAAATCCTAAGATAAGCGGAGCGGGTAACGTCCCTCCCCTTAACCCTTCTTCCTGACCTGCTCCATGGATCACAGGAACAATATTACTGGTTCGGAGAGCTTGTATATAGAGTGCACCGATCCCCTTAGGGCCGCCAATTTTATGAGCAGTTAAAGACATGAAGTCGACATAACTATCCATTACATCGATGTCAATTTTACCAAAACTTTGGGCAGCATCAGTATGTAACTTGATTTTCTTATCGAAACAAAACTCACCTATGTCTTGAATCGGATTTATTACGCCAAGCTCATTATTAACATGCATCAGCGAGACTAGAATCGTATTTTCGGTAACTACTTCTTCAAGGAGCTGAAGAGTAATAACTCCTTCTGCATTTGGCTTAATATAACTAACCTGACAACCTAAACCTTCTAAATAAGAAAATATATTTAGTACACACTTGTGCTCTGCTTGGCTAGTAACTAAGTGTATCTCAGAGAAAGGTTTTCCACTCCCGAAAACCGCTCCTTTTATTGCCAAGTTATTAGACTCTGTAGCTCCGCTTGTAAACACAACTTCACTTGGCAAAGCGCCTATCGAATCTGCGATCTGCAAACGAACGTCTTCAACCTTTTGTGATAAAGCAAGCCCCATAATATGAGAAGAAGATGGGTTAGCGTACGATTTAAAACCTTCTTCAATACTTGATAGCACCTCAGGAAGAATGGGATACGACGCTGCGGAATCAAAATATATCATATTAGCTAAATACGTTTTAGTAAGAATGAGAAAGGAACAGTCTTATATTTTTTATTTTCTAACAGAGAGTTAGTCACCCCAAACTAAGACGGTGCCTTTATTGTTTGAGGGGAGCCTTGGGGGACATGTTAATTTCTTTTTTAATCTTAAGCAACGCCCCCTTGAGCCTCCAACTAAAATCCAGCCACTTAAAGCAACTTAGGCCCTATATAACAAAAAGTTCAACAACAAGCTAACAGCCCCCACCCAACCTTAATATGAAACCCAAAAACAACTACCACACCTTACAAGGCTGTCGTATAACATTCCCCCAACTCTTAGCCTCTTTCAGCTCGTGCGTTAACTCAAACCTAATATCTTCACATATACGATTAAGGTACTCCTCCGCTAACCTAAGGATCTCCTCGGCATAAGCCATTCGATCAAAACCACTTTCATCATTTAAATATTGTTTAGTTACGTTAATCATATCCCAAAATAAGTTAAGGCTTACATAGTGGTGAGACACCCCACAAATACTATGACTTGTAGTAAACAACCAACTGATGAAGAGACCGTCGCGTTTATTTTTTACAAATACCACCCTGTCTTCTGGAAACCCGCAAGGTATTTGCTCCCCTGATGGACTAACAGGGGGAATGACGACTTCCGGCTTACAACACCCTATCTGCATGCCGCCAAAAAGATCATCTTCTGGAATATCCATAAACGGCACAACAGGTTCTACTGAAGGTCTTTTTGCTAAATCAGGGTCAACAGTAGTGACTATTGCCATTGGCCCTCTCCAGAACTGTTTTACATGATTAATCCGGTATTCTATAAATTCACTGTCCTGACACTTTTCTTTTGTGCTAGCTAGCCTGTGATACGCTCTTGTCACTTCTGGCTTCATAATTTGCAGGTCAATCTCAGCTTGTGGGATTATTTGGCGAATAAGTAATTTTCTAATTTCAGGTAGCATTAGTTTTTCCTGCTCCGGTATCAGCTGGTTTAACCCTCGCTTAATCAGTGCCCCAATAGCTGAACGTTGCCCGTTACGAGCACACTCTAAAGTGCTCTCTTTGATCGTAATAGAGCCAATTTTTATCGCACTTAAATCAGTCTCTAAATGCTCAAAAGTGACCTTTGACGCTTCCCTAATTAACCTATTATTAGACGAATAACTCAGCCAATAATCCTTGGCTCCCACTTTTACGCCAGTAAGATACCAATCGTCATTAAGTTCAATTTCAATTTCCATTTCACTAACCCTCTTTACCTTACCTAGTTGATAATATAATATTAATTACCCATCAACTAGGTTGTCAATATTATATTTCTATGAAAATTGAAATCACACTGATTGCACTGGGCTGCGCCCAAGAGCAGCTATACGTTGTAGCTGATGTAACAGATTTATCTGTTGAAAAGAGATTCCCGAGGGCAGAGTTACTGCCTGAGCAGAACCCTGATGAAGTGGCACGTTGCTTATTAAATGAACATGCATCGTTAGACGCTCAACCAATAAAATTCTCATTCCAGCAGGCTGAACATGGCTGCATAGAACTTATTTATTATTACTTAGCACCCGGCAGAAACACTTTACCTGAGCTCAACCTAATAGCCCTATCCGCCTCTGAGGGGGTTGATGCCGCAGTGCTGACTTCATCAGTCAATGACGCGGACGCTAAACACTTACAAGCCTTCGTAAAAGACTTACAACTTAAACTGTATGGCGCAATGAACCCCACTAAAACAGTGACAGGGTTTAAAGAACTAATAGACCTACTTCCTGAAGTTTTTAATATTAAAGATTTAACGGCAACCTACAAAGCCTTAATGGGTGAGCGGCCTAAGTTTGGCACCTCTCTCATCATGCGCTTACTACCTTCTTACGTTATAAAAACAGGTAAAGGAGAAAAAGTCTTTGAGGGTCGCGGGCTAATTGAAGAGTTCGAAGATCAGGTAGGTGAAGTGGCTAGCAACTTGGCCGAGGAACATAAGGATTATTATAAAAAAGGCGGGCGACGGGCAGTAAAAGTTTACAAAAAACATCAATAAAATGGGCTTTTATTAAAACAAGCCAAAGCCGGAAACAAAGATGATATTACATATCCCACATGCTTCAACGAAGATCCGAGATACGGATAAATTCGTTGAAGCAGTTAAGGACGAAGCGATTGAAGAACTAACAGACTGGTACACAGATCAGCTTTTTAGCTACCCGCACTCAGAAAGGGTGATACCTCAGTTTAGTAGAGTGTTCTGTGATGTTGAACGGTTTAGGAATAATGAAGATGAACCTATGTCTATAAAAGGGATGGGGGTTGTTTATACCAAAGGGATAGATGGTAAAGACCTTCTTAAACAGCCATTATCACCAGTAGATGAAGAGATAATCAAATCATCTTACTATGATAAGCACCATAGGGAGTTTGCTATCAAGCTTAACCGCTCTCTTACACTTTTCCCTGAAGTCTTTATTGTGGATTGTCACAGCTTCCCCGCGACACCTCTACCTTATGAAGATTCAAGTGAAAGACCTGATTTTTGCTTAGGTACTGATGACTTTCATACACCAGTTGAAGTTGTTAATGACATTAAATCATACCTAGAGGGACTAGGGTTTAGTGTTTTAATAAACACCCCTTTTGGTGGAACCATAGTCCCGCTACAACACCTTCATAAGAATGAAAATGTAAAATCTATCATGATTGAGGTGAATAGAAAACTCTATCTAGTAGCGCCTTATACAGGCGTGAAAAGTGATGATTTTGAGAAGGTAGAAGCAGTAATAACAGGTATATTAGAAATTATAAGTGAGTATGAAATATCTAAATATTAATAGAGATCCACAACAAATAATCCGCCCCCCCTGTATAAGCAAAGATAACCGATCAATAATTCTTATCGATCATCTTTATAGGTTACTTGAATGCCTTTGGCTGCATTATTATCTATCAGATAATAATATGCATTCCCAGATTTTTTAAATTCTAAATTACCTGCTAAACGCATATGCATTAGCTCACAGTCACTTATTTTTAATACTTTCTTTGTGTCCTTACTTGAACACCAGATTTTGTGCTCCGACTTGTTTGCCATTTTTCTCCCCTCCACTAATGACTAATACGTCACAGCTTTAAAATCATTCATTTTTCATACGGTCAATTGTATAAAAACAAACTATCACGTTATAAGTTACTTAACACCTGTCGTATTTTAAATCTGTACTTTAACCAAATTAATTCAGATAACAGCGAACACCAATAGGTTCAGGCTGAAGAGATAAGCTAATACTCAGGGTCAGAGTAAAATGGCACTTGCTTAAGCTAAGTTGTTCAATTTTTAGAGTGTGCTTGCGCAACACAGGCTCAGAGTTACCCGTAGCCGCAAAACACTGTGAAATTATTCACCTCTGAATTTTATAACCCAAAACCTGTACATAATTAGACCTTTTTCGCGCCAAAGTGGCGTTCCTACACGATATTCCGTATGTTTATTGAGCCTTTGTAGGGGCGGCTCTTAGCCGCGAAACACTGTTAACGAGCACTTTCACAGCCTCGTATCGGAACCAAGAAACCCGCCTCTGGAATATTAAATAACCCACCCCTGATTACAGTCGTACCTCCTTTCATCAAGGCTACAATTTATACGTCTTAAAAACCAAATAATGTTAAAACCAGCATCAGACACACTTAAGTAAGTGTCACTCTACACAGGCTCCAATTATTTTATATAGAAAATCTACAGAGGCCTAGATAAGACTTATCGATTCAATGTTATTATTTAAAGCCTGAACTGGGGAGTGTCTTGCAGGTTTTTAGAAACCTTGTTCAGCTTCTGTTCAGGTTAAATGGATACAATTTCAATTTTTATATCACTTGAGAGAACCAAAATGTTAAAAAGGATTTTATTTACAATTTTTGTCACCCTTCTGGTGGCTTGTTCCAAGCCTATACCAGAATTTGAGTCCTATGGGCTCTTTGTAAAAACCAGCAATGGCTATGAAGAAGTTAAACCCATATCCTCTAAACAAAATGATATTAAAGGTCTAATTAAACCCGAAATTAATAAAGAAACAGTAAAAATTTATGTACATGACCCTAAGTTCAATGCAGATAAAATTGTAATTTTACAAATGGATATGAGCTTGAAGAGAAGCAATAAAGTTGAATTTTTAATTAAACCTCAAGATAAAAAGGATCTTTATGAGCTTACATTAAGCATAAAAGAAAGTTCGATGCCATTATTATTGATTAGAAGTGGAGGACTATTTTCTGCGAAGAGCTACACTCTCGCAGTGGGTGACGTGGAAGCCGAAGCCATCGCTGCAATAAAAAACATGAAAAGCTCATCGCACAACAAGCTTAAAAAAGTAAAGGGGTTTTTAAAAAGCTTTCCTGACAACAAAGAACTGCTCTTAATGCTTAAAGAGTTAGAGGTAAAGGCCGCAGAAGAGAAGGCGACAGCAAGAGCAAGACAACAAAAAAAATATGAACAAATGGCATATGAAGAAGCCAAAAAAAGTGAGATGAGATATCGTGAAAAAACAAAGTGGATCGAATCTTATCAATCGTTCTTAGCACAGTACCCTACAAGCACTTATCAGGAAGCAGTTCAACAACGAATCGAAATAATCCGTAAAGAGATTAACGATGTTCAAAAAGAGTATGATAATCAGCTTTCAAAATTCCAAAAGATCGTAGGTCAGTTTGTGAATGCAGTGGAAAATAAAGATCAAGAAAAACTAAACGCTGTTACGGTAAATAAGAGCTCTGCTAGTCAGGCTTTAAAATCGAGTAGACTTCTTAAGGCCAATTTAGGTGATATCGAAGTAGAAAAGTTCCATTATTCAAACGATAAGACCCGCAACTTTGCTTATGTAGCTATCAAAGGAGCTGACCTAAAAAGAGTTGATCTAAAGCTTACTGAAGGTACATGGTTAATCTCTGGGTATTCAATATAGCCTAGCTATTCACCGGAATTGACGATTCATAGTAAAACACCGAGCGTACAAAGTTACCTCGGTGTTTTTTCAGCATAATCAGGGTCAGAGTAGAGTTTTGTGTAGTAATCATCGCGGCCCTTTACAACAAGTCTGGTTACCAAAACCTGTTTCATTATCGGCGGCATGAACTCTCTATGGTTGATTCAGGGCGCTGCGTCTAACTATACGATATGACATAGCCGTTTTTGCCCTTTTCTTTGGCTTGATATAATGCTGTATCGGCTGCTTTTAAGACGTCATCTTTATCAACGCTTTCTATGTCGTTCACAACAGCAATACCGACACTAACGGTATAATTCACCGTTGTAGGAGGTTGTGAGTCTGCATTAACTATTACCGATAACGTCACGCCCTGACTGGTTAGCCGCTGCCCTATAACCTCGACATCGTTTTTATCTTTTAAGCTTATTGAAAATGCAAACTCCTCCCCGCCATAGCGACAAAAAACATCGTCTGCTCTGAACAGGCTTTTCAGGTGCTTTGAATACTCAACCAGAATCTGGTCACCTACATTGTGACCATAGGTATCATTAATTTTTTTGAAATCATCTAAATCAATGATACCCATTGCGAATGATAGGTTTTGACGGTTGCAGACCCCAATAAGCAATTCACTTTGTTCAAAGAAGTTTCGTCGATTGGGAATGCTGGTTAAGGGGTCGATATAGGCGATGAGTTCCAGCTTTTGTTTAGCGATCTGCAGTTCATGTGAGCGTTCCTCTACTATTTTAATCAGGTCACGCTTGAGCATCTTTAAGTCATCATTCTTATTCTTCAGCTGCTCTATAAGATACTTTCGTTCAGAGACATCTCGCTCTATGGCTGCAAAATGAGTAATTTCACCAAACCTATTAGTTAGCGGAATAATATTCATCTCGACCCAATAAGGTCGGCCGGATTTATCGTAGTTTAATAATGTTTCTGTGATACTTTCTTGATGCGTCAGTGCACGACTTATTCTAGCTCTTGACTCAGCGTCGGTAAGCTCGCCCTGCAGCATTCTAGGGGTTTCACCGATGGCTTCATCTGCAGAGTACCCCGTCAATTGCTCAAACGCCTCATTGACATAAACAATCTTTGGGCCCAAGGGGTAGGCGAGCTCTGAGGCTTCTGTCACGATAACAACGTCTTGGGTATTTTCGAGGATATCCTGATAAGAAAATAGGCTCTTAGAATCCGAAATATCATTAAACGTCACGACTATAAATCTGCTTTCGCCCCCCTGCGCCCCCTCTTGGTAGGCGTTGACTTTAAACCATACTATAGTCTCGCTATCCGCCTTTTTTAAACCCAGTATCTGATCTTGAATCCCCTCACTCAATCGTTTTACGCGATTAACCGGGTAGTCTTCAATCAATAGTCGCTTGCCACATTCATCCACAAAAAACCATTTCGGGTCCCACGCATCATGCCCAATAACGGCGTCGTAGCTCATATTTAGCAAGCGAACGGCGGTTGAGTTCGCATAAACAATTTCAGTATCCCAACGATGGATAACCACGCCAATGTATGCGTGATCAAGTAGGCGTTGTAGGCTTAAACCACTAATATCCGACATCAATTCCCCATATTTTCAGTATGTAGAATAAATTTTAGTTCAACACCATTATATTACGAGTATTTTGCGGGCGGTTACATTTACAAAAGATACATTAAACACCTCGTGGAGGTTGTATTGATCAGACCAACATCTCTGCTTTTGTTTTAATATTTTAAGAAGGACAAACCGAAATAATCAAATCAACCATTGGATCTAATGACCCTATGTGCGGTGCAATTTCAATTTTCTTATCGGGCCATTTAGCCATCGTTTTTTCTACTTCATTAGGGACATCTGTGGCAACGTGAGTACCCGCTGATAAAAAATACGGTACTATCAAGACCTCTGAAGCGCCTTCTTCGTAGCAGTTGTCGATGGCCTCTTCAATTGAGGGTGAGGCCAGTTCTAAAAATGCGACTTTTACGGCGCTAAAATCTGTAGGTAGTTTTTTCGCTACTTTATCAGCAAGCACTTCGACTTCTTCATTTGATGCTTGTCGACGACTACCGTGTGCTACCACTATTAAGTATTTCATATGTTCTCTCGATATTGATTAGAACAGCGCCGATTAGTCTGTCGCGCATACATGTTCGTTTAGGCGTTAGGTTTGTGTTTTAGTAAGTCTGTTAATGCTGACGTTAAATCTGGAAAACGGTATTCAAAAGACGCATCGAGCAAACTCACGGGCTCGACTCGTTGGCTTGCGAGCAGCAATACAGACGATTCACCTAGCAGTAGTTTTAGCATAGCACTGGGTACGGGTATAAACGCAATGCGATTAAGTGCAGTGGCGAGTTCGTCGGTAAACTGCTGATTAGTGACCGGTGTGGGGGCGACCATGTTAAATGCGCCTGCGCTGTCTTTGCTATTTATCAAAAACGCGATCGCGGCCACCATGTCTTGAATATGAATCCACGACATATATTGGCGGCCATGCCCGAGCCGTCCTCCTAAGCATAATTTGAACGGCGTCAGCATTTTTGCAAGCGCGCCCGCTTTGGGATCAAGCACAATACCTGTGCGAATATTAACAACTCTAGTGTAAGGCTCCGCCTGTTTGGCTATCGACTCCCAGCGTTGACAAAGGGTTGCGGCAAAATCGAGTGGTGCGGAGGTATCACGCTCTGTCACGACGAGGTCGCCTTGGTCACCATATATACCTATCGCCGAACCACTGATAAAGACTGACGGTGGTTTTTTACTGACACGAAATAGATCAACAAGTTGCTGTGTCACATCCCACCGGCTATCACAAATAGCCTTCTTTTGCTGGTCTGTCCAACGTTTGTCGATGATGGGCTCGCCCGCTAAGTTGATCACGCTATCGAATAGGTCTAGGTTATCTAACTTCGATAAACAGTCTATCAATACAACTCTACTTGGCAATTTGGCTTTGGCTTTTTCAGGTGAACGAGTCAGTACGGTGTACTCATGGTCTGGATACGCTTGTATAAATCGATGACCAATGAAGCCTGTTCCGCCTGTTATCAAAATTCTCATATATCACCTTTACCTTTATCGTCTACCTAAACCTGCGGTTTTTCTAACAACACACGCGCACACTGGCCAAGGTCATTAAACACCTTTTGCTTATCTTCTAGACCTGCCAATATGGCTGCAGTTCCTACTAACATGAGGTTATTATTTGAAAGCAATAGTTGAGCCACGGTCTCGGCTTCATTTTTACGCCATAGGCCATCTTGATAGTAGATACTCACTGAACGTTGACTCTTTTCTGTTATTTCAACACATGCATCAACACTAAATGGGCGTGTAATCAGCTGTACCTTGAAGCCCGCATCTGCCAGTTCCATCGCCATTAAGGCTAAACGCCAAAGCGGTGTATGGTCTCCGCAAAATAGCATTAATAGCGGATGTTTATGCTGGGTTACTTTTGTGTTGAGCCGCAATACGGCGTAACGCACTAACTCACTCTCTGCAAACAGGTAAGTGGCTTTCTTATCGTCGCCATGCGCCAATAACTCGAGGGTTGGCTCAATCAATTGCTCACGACAAATGCTGGGTGGGTAGTTCAGAAAATATTCGTCTATAAGGTGTTCTATTCGGCTGGATGAAAAAGACTGGATAGCTGCAACTAGCTTAGCAATCGGCTCTGCCCATGTATCAGCGGTATCGTACTGTTCATCGGTCTGCTCTTCTGTCAGCAACGTTTTTACTTTGCCTAACGGTACACCTCGCGCGACCAATGCTAATATTTTTTCAATTGTCGCCACATCGGCATCCGAGTACAGGCGATGCCCTTTGTTGGTTCGTTCTGGGTTTAAAAGCCCATATCGTCGCTCCCAAGCCCGTATCGTCACCGTATTAACCTTAGTTCGAGCGCTTAGCTCTCGAATAGGAAACCGAATTGACGCTGCTTGATAATCTGGTTGAGACATACCTATGCACTCTTATTCATGTCGTTTTACTCAATCCAATTATTATACAGATTTAAATTTTGTACAAGATAATAGTTGTACAAATAATTTTATTGTATAAGATAAAGCTATACAAATATTAAAGATGTATAGGTATTTAAGGGTGCATTATGAATAAAACACTAAGAGGCGTCGCTATCATCGGCGCGGGAACAGCGGGCGCATTAGCTGCAAATCAACTAAGTGCAGCCGGTTTAGACTGCTGTATTGTTGAAAAAAGCCGTGGTTTAGGTGGTCGCTGTAGTCGAAGACGTGTGCTTGATTACATTAGTGTTGATATAGGGGCACCCCATTTTTCAATCCCCTTTGATGAGCACCCTATTCTTATCGCTAACATGAACCAATGGCTAAGATCAGGCTATTTAACTGAATGGCTATTCACAACTGGTGAGTTTGAGTCACAGTCTCTGCCGGTTAAAAAAATCGAGCTCTGTGGTACTCCTTCGATGAATGCCTTTCACCGACACCTTGCGGCAGGCGTAGACTGTTTAACCCAGCGTCATGTGCATAAATTAAGCCGTGTTAACAATTATTGGCAGCTACTCGACCAACAAGGCCAGCTCATCGTTGAGGCTAAGGCTGTTATTGTGACCGCACCGGCTGAGCAAACATATAACTTAGTTGCGCTTCACGATTTAATGAGCAAAGGCCATCAACCAGGGCAGCATGACCTGATTAACAACCCTGTACTCAGTGCGGCTGAAGCAAGCCTACCTCAATATATTTGTGCCGTTACATTCGACCAACCGCAAACGCAATTATTAGATCTCTATTGCGGCGAGCATCCGGTATTTTCAAAAGCGATTAGAGCCAATAGTAAATTTAATCACTCTAACTCAATGGACCATCAAACACCTGAGGTATGGATACTCCACAGTACTCACTCGTGGGCTCAACAACAGCAACATAAAGATGCGCAAAGCGTAGCGGAGGACATGGCAAGACTGTTTTGCCAGCATTTTAATACAAGCCAAGCTAAGGTGATTACTAGCCATTATTGGCGGCTAGCGAATCATGACCATAAAGCCATCAAGCGCAGCTTTGAGGGCCACAAACCTGAAAACCAGCCTTTTATATGGAACAACACCCTAAAACTTGGTTGTTGTGCCGATTGGTTAGCGGGTGGTGGTGTGGCCGGAGCACTGAGCAGCAGTCAACATTTATGTAACCACATTACTTCACAGCTCACGCAAGAGGTATAACAAATGAACACTCAATCTATTATTGCAACAGACCAACCATCGTCTAATGGAAACATTAATATTGGGCTTAGTGCCTGTCTTGCAGGTCAAGAGGTGCGTTTTAACGGCGGGCATACTCAGTCACGATTATGTCTTAATGTGTTGAGCCAGCATTTCAATTATAAAACCTTTTGCCCTGAAGTGGCCGCAGGGTTTAGTACACCCAGACCCGCTATGAGACTTACAGGTAACCCCGAACGCCCTAAGTTGTCATTTAGCAATGATGACACCGTCGATTTAACAGACCAACTGACCCGCGGTTTTAAAGATAAGTTGTCGCAGTTTGAAGCGCTAGATGGCTATATTTTAATGAAAAAGTCACCAAGTTGTGGCTTAGAGAGAATAAAGGTTTACCAAGAAAATGGTCATCCTCATGAAACAAGAGTAAAAGGGCTTTTTGCCGAAGCGCTACAAAAACGCTACCCATTAATGCCCATTGAAGAAGAAGGCCGTCTGCACGATGCCAAGCTATATGAAAACTTTGTGTTAAGAGTGTATGCCTATCATGATTTTCGTACTGAAATATTAGCCGCGCCTAGTGTGGGTAAGCTCATCACCTTTCATAGCCGATATAAGTACATGCTAATGGCACATAACCAAAGTGCTTATAAACAATTAGGGCGACTACTAGGCACGGCTAAGAAAGAACAGATTCAGCTGTTGGTTGACCAGTATTTTGCGTTATTTATGACGGCCTTGTCTGAGCCTGCGAGCACGAAGAATCATACGAATACGTTACTTCATATATTAGGTTACTTACGAAAGTCGATTCCTTCTCAGGCCAGACAAAGCATTGCAGATGTGATCCTTAAATATAACCAAGGGGTGCTGCCTTTGATTACGCCGTTAACCTTATTGAAGCATTATCTCGATCAATACGGATCAGAATATATTCAAAACCAACGGTATCTAGCGCCCTACCCTGAGTCATTAGGGTTGGCTAATCAGCTATAACCTTCCCTTGATTCCGGTCGTGCCTCCCTTCATCACGGCTACATGCGATTCGACCTTGTAGCCGTGATGGAGTGAAACGGAATCAAGGAAATGGCGACACGTGACTTTAAACGTTAATTAATTTATAACATGTCATCTTTTTAAACTTTCAAGGACTCATCATGAAAAAACTACTCGCCATATTTCTATTAGTAATCGTCGCGCTAGGCGGCGCAGCCTATTACTACTTAGGTTCCCTTAACTCGATCGTTAAAGAGCAAGTTGAAAAACATGGCTCTAGTGCGTTACAAACAACCGTTAAGGTGGGTGGTGTTAATATTAAGCTGCTAGATGGTCTGGGCGAAATCACGGGGTTTTCTATCGCCAACCCTAAAGGTTTCAGCTCTGCGACGGCGATTGGGTTTGATACGGTTAGACTCGATATTGGCACTGAAAATATTACTGAAATGCCGATCGTTATTGAAGAGATCTTAATTGACTCCGTAACAACACTTTACGAGCTGGACGCTCAAGGCAAAGGTAATTTGAACGTATTACTTGACCAGATAAAAGCCCAGAGCACTCATACAAAATCTGAATCTAAAGCGTCTGCTGATGAGTCTTCAAGCACATCTGATATTCGCATCGTCGTTAAAAAGCTAGTGGTTAAAGATACACAGCTTGCATTAGACCTAACGGCACTAGGACAAAAAAGATACGATGAAACCCTGCCCACCTTCAGTATTGCTAATATCGGCGGCAGCGAAGGTTTACCACCTGAGCAATTAGGGCAAGCGATGGGTCAACAAATTTTAGATCGTATTGTTAAGCAGGCTAAAGCCAAGCAAAAAGATAAGCTCATGGGTCAAGCTAAAGAGAAGCTATTAGAAAAACTGGACAGTAAAGACGGCGAGAAGTTAAAGGGCTTACTGAATAAATTTGGTAGTTAACCCGCACAAGGCAACACCAAGGGCTCTCGATTGAGGGCCCTTTTTTTGTCCAGTCTATTCTGCGGTGTTCTATTTTACCCTTTATGATTCGGTTTAAACTGAGTCGCTTCTATGCCATATTTTGCGAGCAGTTTATAAAAATCAGTACGGTTACGCTGTGCAATTTTGGCGGCATTTGCAACGTGGCCTTCTGTCATAGTCATGAGTTTATTCAAATAATTTCGTTCAAACTCAGCTCGTGCATCACTAAACGATGGCAAATAGTCGGATTGATGTTCTAGCGCTTGAGCCACTAACGAGACGGGTATAATCGGCGTTGTCGCCAAGGCGAGTGTTTGCTCAACGACATTAATGAGCTGTCGAATATTACCCGGCCAAGGGGCTGCAATCAGCATTTGCATCGACTCTGGTGAGTAACCTTTAATTTTTACGTTCTTTTTACGGTCGAGCAGATAGCGTACTAAGGCAGGTATATCTTCTGCACGTTCTGCCAGTGAGGGGATTTTCAGTTTGACTACTTTCAGACGATAGTAAAGATCTTCTCTAAACCGCTGATGCTCCATAGCCTCTTCGAGGTTAAAGTGGGTTGCAGAGAGTATTCTTACATCAACCGGTATCGAACGAACACTACCGACGGGGCGTACTTCTCTGTCTTGCAGTGCTCTGAGCAGCTTTACCTGCAAAGTGGTTGGCATATCGCCTATCTCATCAAGAAACAGCGTACCCCCATCTGCAGCCAAGAATAGACCTGTGTGCTCGCTAATCGCACCGGTGAATGCGCCTTTTACGTGGCCAAACAGTTCAGATTCCAATAAGTGCTCAGGCAATGCGCCGCAGTTTAGGGCGATAAACGGCTTGTTATGTCGAGGGCTAGCCTTATGAATGGCTCGAGCTAATAGTTCTTTACCGGTTCCACTGGGGCCCGTAATTAATACACTTACGTCACTTTGAGCCACTTGGTGCGCTTGCCCTAGCAGCGTCTCCATCGCCTCATTATTCGTTACGATCTCTGAGCGCCAATCTTCATTTATTTGTGACGTTTGCTGCAAAGCCTCTCGAATGGATGATAGAAACTCATCCCGATTAATCGGCTTGGTAATAAAGCTAAACACCCCTTGCTGGGTGGCCGTCACGGCCTCAGGAATAGACCCATGAGCCGTCATAATAATAACCTGCAACCCTGGCTGTAGTTGCTGAATTTTGCCAAACAACGCTAAGCCATCAATACCTTCCATTCTCAGGTCGGTTATCACCAAATCTACACGCTTTTTGGCAATCCATTGCAGCGCCGATTCACCGCTATCAACACAATCCACTTGATAGTTTTCGGTTTCAAGGCGCATCGATAAGAGCCTTAACAGACTGACGTCATCGTCCACTAATAGTATTTGAGGGACTCGTTTCATCGTAATACCTCAGGCTCAACATTGTTTGCTCGCGTCTTCATTCGGTGCTCTATATTAGTAAGCGCTTCTATTTTTTTATCTAGCTCTGCATTTTCCGCTTTTTGTGCCTCGATCGCTTTGTTTTGCTCGTTAATTTGGCGTTGCAATAGCACCACTTCTGACTTTTGTTTTTGCAGCATTTGATTAAGTTTGAGTATATAGTCGACGAGTTCATTGGTTTCGCAGCCACTCACCTCTTCTTGGTTTAACGGCAACTGATTTATGATTAAATCTTCGGCCTCTCTTAAGTCTCGATAACTGGCTTCGCTGTGTGTTAGCAGCATGGCCCGTAACAACACCTGCTGAGTGTCTTCTGGCGTTTCAACAACATTAAGTGCTTCCGCCCGTTTTTCAGGCGATAAAAGGAATGCACTTATCCAGTCATCTGAGTCTAAGTCTAGTTCACAAACAGCCTGAGTACGCTCAAACACCGTTGGCGTCGTTAGGCCTGTCACCTGTTGATAGGTACTGCAGGCGGTTAAGCCCAATACCATCAAACCAATATAAACCACGTTAAATCTCATGAATTAGTTACCTTTTATCTTGAGAGACTTTGTTTGCGAGATATGTTTCATCCGCGTTAGTCGCCACATAGCTGCTATCGGCATCATAAGGGCTATCCACTTCATAGGAGCTTTCCATCTGATAGGTGCAGTCTTTTGATACCAACGGCACCTGCAATTGAAAACAAACCTCTGCCTGAGGATGCTCGACTAACTGTAATGTACCGCCATGCATAAGCGCATACTCTTTTGCTACCGACAACCCTATACCAGACCCTTTAATCGTGCCTGATCTAGGCTGACGCCCCTGCTCAAAAGGCAGAAATATACGCGCTTGATCTTCTTCAGGTATGGCAATGCCATGGTTTGCGATTTGTAATATTAAGTCTTGCTCAGTGGCCCACCAGCTAAGCCACATTCTGGAAGGGGGTAAGCTGTAGTAAGTGGCGTTGGATATCAGATTACCTAATAACGTACGCAGCTTTACTTTATCGGCAGATACCATCAGTTCATGGCCATCTAAGCAGTAATGAAGATCTGCACGCTGAATATCCAAACGGTGTTCGCGAAGCACTTCATCGACGAGTTTTCGCAAATCAAACTGGCTCACAAGAATACTTCGCTGATGCTTCAAACCATTAAAATCTAATAAGTTCTCGATAATCCGTTGGAGTTGAAGCCCTTTGTCTTGCAATATCATTACGATCTCTCGCTGAGAGTCAGTTAAAGGGCCCAATATCTCCTCTTCCATAAGGTCAGCCCCTTCACGAAGACTGGCAAGCGGCGTTTTTAATTCGTGAGACATCTGCCTGATAAAGCGTAGCTTTTGTTCTTCAAGTGCTTGCAATCTTGATTGCAGCCACTGTAGTTTTTCGCCTAGGTTATTTAACTCTCGAGGCCCATAAACATCGAACTTTTTCGGTTCCTGACCCGAACCTAATTGTTGGATAATCTCTTCTAACCGCTGTATTGGACGTATGATCAAAAACGTAAACAGTATGCTCATAGCAATACTCAGAGGGACTAAACTCACCCCCTGCCAAAGCAAGGTTGATTTTACTGAGGCCGCATCAGTCGCCAACTGCTCTGATTGTTGCTGAATAAGTTGCTGTGTTTCTTGTACTAACTGCTGGGTATGTTTGGTCAGCAATTCAAAGTCTAACAGTGCCACTCCGTAAACGTCTGAATCATAAGGCGCTTCGCTTAATGTAGCGATTAGCTCATTCGCGCTGCTGGCCAGCGTTTTACAGAGTACCTGTAGCTTTTTAGCGTTTTGTTCTTTGCAGATTCCTTCGAGATCGGCCTTAAACCGTGACTCTGTTACCTGAAAGATCCCCTTTAGCTTGGGATCACCTAATACTTGGTACTGCCTTGCAGAGTGCTCCATATCGAGCACGGTACCGGGTAGGCTTTGGCTACTTTTGGCCAAAGAAACAATTTCAAGTGTTGCCAACCGCCCTTTCATAGACACATCTTCAAGTGCCTGCATCGCTTGTATCAATAGCGCAGCCAACGGCGTCAGTACCAAAACAAACGAAATGACGACCAATTGTAATAACGAACGTGGACGAAATAGCATGACAGGTTTCTGCATATATAGCTGAGTCATAGTGAGTTAGTATCCAGCCGAAACACCGTTATTGTAACTTTTGTCATCCTCGCGAAGGCGGGGATCTAGCGTTTTGGTGTAGCGTCAAGTCATCGATTCTTGCCTTCGCAGGACTGACAGTCGCTTCTGGATGGATACTCGTTAGTTTAAAGCGTGTTAATGCCGTCACCTAGCTATTAAGACAGTTTCTTGCCGAAAAATATACTGTCGCAATATCAAGACACGTAACTTATTGTTTTATAATAACTAACAACCCAGTCAGAACAAAAGCGTCGCGAATTTGCGACAACAAACAAAGAATATCGCCCATCAAAACAGTCACAAAATCACTAACATACTGAATAATAACAACTAATTATAGTTGGCACCTATTTCGCTATATATATCCACAATGAGTTGAGGTTTCTCAAACTCTTGGACGTTGTAACTATATTATGGAGAAAGATTATGGATATTCGTATAGCCGCTACTGCATTAGTTCTCGCATTTAGCACGGGCGCCGTTGCTGAAAATATGGCAAAAGAAGCGTTACCACAGGCATCTCAAATTGAAGAAGAGTTTTCTGTTCTTGATACAGATAACAACGGAAAGCTAACTCAGGAAGAAGTCAGCATCAGCCCAGAGCTTGCTAGTGCGTTTGTAGAGTTAGACGCAGACAGCAATGGCGATATTGATATGAGCGAGTATGTGCAATTTCAAAGCCCAGCAACTGCAGCAGGTGTTCCAACACCTCCTTCAGAAGTAAAAGCAACACCTGCACAGTAATACCGACTGAGTCATATCGACTTAGCCATATCAATTTAGTACCAGCGTTACCCCGTTAAGCTGTCGCTAGCAGCTTAACGACAGTTCTATTCTTTTTAGCACCCTTTTTCACTGCCTTGGCGATTTCCCCTTACAAGGCAGTTTTTTATTTCTCTTCAAGTACCCTCTTTAATTAGAAACAGTTAAACCAAAGTAACGTTAAGCTAAAGGAAAGTTAAAGGCGATCGTAAAGTGAGTCGGCGTTTGGTGCTTCGTCATAGTAACCCCATGCGCATTTAGCACTTCATTGACGATATCTAAGCCAAACCCCACAGAACCATAAACACTTTGAGACTCTAGGCTTTCGTTCTCTCCGTTTTTAACCACATTATTGGTGATTTTTATTTCGCAGCCTCCGTTTTCTTCTTCGGCACTCAATAAAATATAGCTATTTTCGGGCGAATACTTAACCGCGTTGATTAGCAAATTGGTTAACGTTTGATGCATTCGATTGGCATCACATTCGACCTTTAAAGATGCATCACAGCTATATTTTACGGCGACATTTGAATCTAAGATAAAGTGAGAAACTGAATTTACCGCTTCTTCAAGCATCGTTTGTGCACACACCACTTGCTTATCCAAGGTGATCTTGCCGGTGCCTAACGCTGCATACTCAAGTATTGATGAAACAAGCTCCAAAGCCTTTTCTGCAGGGTCAACTAACGCACGCACAATATCTTGTAGGCGTTCTTTACTTAGCCCTTCTCTCATGGCCAATTTAGAGAGGCTGATGATAGACCCCAGCGGGTTTCTCAAATCATGCGAAACGTAACCCACAAGGCGTTTCATGCGGTCATTCAATGCGACCAATTTATCATTATTATTTCTTAATAAAATGAATGCGCCAATTGAGTTAGCCATTAACTTAATTAGATTGTGCTCTTGAATCGAGAACCCTCTAACTCTTGGTTTTATTGATGTAAAGTTCAATGTACCAAACAGTTTTTCGCCCACAAAAATAGGGGCAGAAAGATAAGCTTCTAATTTAAGGTTCAGATAAACAGGATGGCAATTCATAAACGCTAGCGCACCCACTTCAGGAAACCCCAACACTTGATGACTACGAACAACTTCACGACAATAGGTATCATTGAGCTCAAATACCTGCCCTTTTTCTAGTTCCTCTAGCGGGCTCACCACATCACACACGTGGTAGCGTCCATCCTCATCAATTTCACTGACGATCCCCGTTTCTAAACCAAAAACATCGATACCTGCTATCAAATACTCTCGGATGAGGTCATCAAAGCTATCAAATTTGTTTGCTGTCAGTAAATGAATTCGCGTTAGGTTATTAAGCATCGCTCGCAGTTGATCAACTTCAGGCATGGTGGCATCCATGTCTATATAAGCCTGATCATCAACAAATGAGGGGTATTTCATACACGAACTCCGCAAAACCTTTATCAATCATGACATTATAGCAATAGTCAGGTATTCCACACTAATTCAGGTCATATTACGATAAATTATCTTAATCTCTTAGATAAAGCCTATTTTGCCCTAATCCTCGCCTAACAAAGCTATCAAGATAAATAGCTTTAAAAAAAAATAATGCTCTATACTTAATATTATATTAAACATCATTCTAGGTATGCAGAACTTCAAGGGTACACTTTTGGCACTTTCACCATTAGATTCAACGGCTTTATTGCACAACCTTCAAACGGGCGTTGTCGTTCATGCCGTTAACACTGAAATAATCTATGCAAACCCGCAGGCATTAAAACTATTAAACTTGAGTGAAGCGCAAGCTTGTGGTGTAACGGCGTTTGATGATCAATGGCACTTTATCGATAAGTTCAATCGTGCTATTCCCCCTGAACAGTTTCCCGTTAACCGAGTTATTCGCACCAAAAAAACACAATCTGGCATAGAAATAGGTATCTGCGATAGCGCTACCAAAGAGGTGACATGGGTTCTATGTAATGCATACCCTGAACTGACTAGCAATAACGAAATATCACAAGTCATTGTTACCTTCTTAGATATTACACAACAAAAGAAAGATATTTCATTTGAAGATATCGTTGGCTTAGCCAATGACATTATTATAGTGACGGAGGCTATGACAAGCCCAGACTCAGAAGAAACAATTGTCTATGTAAATGAAGCCTTTACAGCGTTAACGGGCTATACAAAAGAAGAGGTTATTGGTAAAACGCCCCGCATCCTCCAAGGTGACGAGACAAGCGTTAATACTAAGAGAGAAATCAGACAATCGCTCGATCAACACTTAGCAATACGGGCCCAGCTTATTAACTACTCCAAATCGGGAAAAAAGTATTGGCTGGATATGAATATATTCCCGTTAAAGAATAACGTTGGTGAAGTAACCCACTTTGCAGCCATTGAGCGAGATATTACAACACAAAAGAATAATGAAGATGCTTTAAAAGAACAAAGCATCCGGGACTCCTTAACCACATTATTCAATCGGCGTGGTTTTTTCGAAGTTGCGAACTCCCATATCATTCAATCTAAAAGAAAGCGCTCTCCGCTAACGGTTGTGATGATAGATATTGATCATTTTAAAAAAATTAACGATCAATATGGGCATGATACCGGCGATAAAGCCCTCCAGCACCTTAGCCTATTGATGAACGCATATTTCCGGAAAAGTGACATTATTGGGAGGGTGGGTGGAGAAGAGTTTGCTGTTTTAATGCCTGATTCAGATATAGATGCCGCCGTCAAAAGGACTCAAGAGTTCCTAGTATACTTGTCAAAACACCCGTTATATATCGACACTCATGGCACAATAGCATTCACCATAAGCGCGGGCGTTACAGAGTTAAATGAGTCTATTCAAGATGCATCAAATATACTCATAGAAGCAGACTTGGAACTTTACCAAGCCAAGCATGCAGGCCGAAACCGAGTGTCTTATTCAAAAAAATCTCTTAATAACTAAATCCACAGAGCGATCTTATATTCGTTTAACCTACTAACGTTGACGTTCAACCCAGTTAACCACATCGGCAAACCGATAAAATTCAAGCGCGCCAAAACCAGGTAATGATCGCGCTTTAAGACGCGTAAAAATAGGCGTTGTCAGGCCACATAGAAAACGGCTAATCAATACCGTTGAAGCGGCATCACCGAGTTTTATCACTATCTCTTGGCTTAAGCGCTCAAAGTCAAACTGCTCAAGAGGCTTTAAATTAGGCGCGGGAGGCAAAGAGGCCGAATAGCCGCGACATACCGAACAATGGCCACAATCAGACTGTAGTTGATGATCAGCAAAGTAAGCCGCCAACTGCCTGCTTAAACAAGTCTCACTGGTAAAAAACGCCACCAACTGATGAATACGGTTAATCTCACTCTGCTCTTTTGATCGAAAACGCTCAAACAGCGAGGCCGCCAATGACGATGGGTCAACGGTGGGGTTTAATACGTCATACACTTGTGTCATCTGCTTCGTCTGCAGTTCAATCATACCCTGCTCATCAAGATACCCTAACGCAGTTAACGCACGACTACGCTCGCTGGGGTAAGCCTGATTAAGGCGCTCAAAATTTACCGTTGCCCAAGTGCGGGCTTTATCAGATGATTCAACAATCGCCTTCACAAAGGCTTGCCGTTCACCCTTAAAGCGCGCGATCACCTCTTCTTGAGATTGCAAAAACTTGTACTTATATTCTGCGAAATAACTATAAACCGGTTTAATGATTTCAAATATTTCGAGATACACCAGCAGTGTTTTAAGGCTCAGTGGACGTATATTGGATTGATTCGATAGGCTATTGAGCACCATTTCCCATTGCGGTGTACCCTGCCCGGACGGTTGAGTTGAACTGCTGAGGATATCATTCAATGCATACTGAATAGCAGAAAGTTCTGGGGTGTCGCCATAGACAAAGTTTTCGAGCACATTGAGGTTATCCCCATTGGCCAACACTAAACAATCTGATGGCTGACCATCACGCCCTGCTCGACCGATTTCTTGTGCGTAGTTTTCGATCGATTTAGGTAAGTCGTAATGCGCCACAAAGCGGATATCACTTTTATCAATGCCCATGCCAAAGGCAATGGTCGCTACGATAATACCCAACTCCCCCGTCATAAACTGTTGTTGAATCGACTGGCGTCGCTCACTGTCCATGCCTGCATGATAAGCCTGAGCCGGTATATTCAACTGCCTAAGCTGTTCAGCCACGTGTTCAGCGGTTTGTTGCAAGGTGACGTAAATGATACCTGATTGATGCGTTCGCCCATTAAGCCACTGACTCAAACAGGTTATTTTATCTTCGGCTTTAACCCCTTGAACGTCTAAATTTAAATTAGCGCGATAAAAGCCTGTTAGGGTGATGTCGTTAGAATCAATACCAAACTTCTGCCCCATATCTTGGATCACTTGCGGGGTAGCGGTCGCGGTCAGCAATAAGGTTTGCTTGATATTAAATTCTTGTCGGTATTGCGGCAATTTAAGATAGTCGGGCCTGAAGTTATGCCCCCACTCAGAAATACAGTGAGCTTCATCAACCACCAATAAAGAAATCGGTATTTGTCTCAGAAAATGGCGAAAGCGTTCATTATTGAGTCGCTCGACCGAGATCATCAAAATCTTTATGTGCCCTGAACGAACGCCGTTCATCACCTCAACAGACTCTTCTCGACTCTGAGTTGAATCGATACTCGCCGCCTTAATGCCTTTTTGGGCGAGAAAGTCTAACTGATCGTGCATTAACGCTAATAAAGGCGAAACCACTAACGTGAGATGCGGTAAGTAAAGTGCTGATAGCTGATAACATAAAGACTTACCGGAGCCCGTCGGAAAGATGGCCGCCGCACTTCTACCCTCGGTAATGGCTTGAACCACCTCGGCCTGACCTGGGCGAAAAGACGAAAAACCAAAGTGTGTTTGTAATAGCGCGTGTAAGTCAGCAGTCATATTTCTAAAGCCTTGTTGAAACAAAATAGCTAATAAACAAGGCCCAAGAAGCCAGCAGTAAGATCCAAGGTAACGATTTAGCGCGAGCAGGAGGCTCATCCACTGATGTTAATTCTGCTACATCAGGTTTTGCATTAGCGGCTTTTTTGAGTTGTTTGTTAAGCTCACGAGATTTGGCTTTCTGCTGTTTTTTGTAGTGCTCAATGCCTTTTTGAATGCCCTGAGAGATCAATTTGCTCTGTTCTTTAGTTTGTCCCGGCTTTTGAGTAGCACGCGCGATTTGCATCGCTTCTTCTTGGGTTTTCTCAGAAACTGCGGGGTGTTTTTTTGAGTATTTAGCCATGAGGGGTAACGTATTCCACTAAAGAAACTAGATGAATTTTTATGATGGCATTCTAGCAGAAATTAGCGGCACTAGAGGCGAGTAATAACGGAATCCGGTCATTTAATCTAGGCTGAGTTAACAATCAACGGCTACTCAGGTGTTGCAAACAAACAGCGGCAGCCGTCGTTCGATTTTCTACCGACAGTTTACGATAGACGGGTTCAAGGTGTTTATTGACGGTGCGTGGGCTCATTGACAGAATCTGCCCTATTTCACGGTTGGTTTTTCCTCTGGATACCCAGAATAGAACCTCAGATTCACGCTCGGTAAGTTCAAACCGTTCTTTTAACGTCCCACGTGCTACTCGCTCATCGTCGTCTAACAAGCGCATAAGGTATTCCCCAGGAGAGGGTCTGCCCAACAAATTCACCTGCAAAGGTTTGTTGAGCCCCTTTAACTGCAAACTGCTATGTTTTTCTGGGCTATGACTTAGCCACGTTTTTACCTGATCAGGTAACTGCGACGTCATCCACGCCTGATCATCACTACTCGAAGCTAACAGTTGTCGCGCTTGAGCCGTAGACCAAACAACCCCGCCATGAATATCACACGCAAACGTCAACTGCCCCACTTCATCCAATGCAACCTTGGCACTTTTTGTCATGCGCGCATTATTCAAGTGCACCTTCACTCTCGCCAACAATTCGTCTAACTTTACCGGCTTATTTATATAATCAACACCCCCTGCTTCGAGTCCTTTAACAACGTCCTCACTTTCACTCAGTCCCGTCATAAAAACCACAGGTACATCACTCAATTCACTATTCTTTTTAAGCGCCTTACAGGCTTCAAAGCCATCCATATTAGGCATAATAGCATCCATCAAAATGATGTCTGGCGCCATACGACCTGCTATGGCTAACGCTTGTAAACCATCCATGGCGACAAAGACCGTATAACCCGCACCCACCAATGATTCATTAAGCATACCCAGTGCGTCAATTGAATCATCAACGACGAGAACAATACCTTTCGACTCGCTTCCGGTCATTACATCAACCCCTTTTTACTCATGCTAATAATGTCCGAAAATTGATAACTGTCTAGATGCTGTCTAACCAAATCAACAAACGGCATTGCACTACCCGACTGTTCAAGTCGCGCCAGTATCTTGCTAATCCCATCAACGAATCCTAACTCTGCCATCGCTATCAACTCTCTCAAGTCATCACCCGAGACACCTTGGTAATGTTCAAGATTGATACACTGTATATTCTTTTCAACAGCCTCTGGTTTTGTAGCCATAGCGCTCACAGCCTTATAAACCCAAGTAAGATCGAGCACTTTTGCAATTTTTTCGAGTAAAACGGTGTCGCGAATAGGCTTCGTTATATAATCATCATTTAATCTAACGGCGGTATCCTCCTGCATCGTCACATCAGGATTTTCATAGGCATCGGCCGAGACCATAATAATCGGCACCGTAACACCCTGCTCTCGTAAGGTTTCAACCAGTGACCACCCATTCATGTCTGGCATTGAGATGTCTAACAAGAACAGATCAATATCTGCGAGATTATCAGCACGAAGGCAACTCAGTGCGTCTGGAGACTCAAGCACATAAAACCCTAAAGGCGATAAAATTTCACTGATAAGTCCTCTATGAAAGGGCTCATCATCAACCACCATTACGGTCTTTTTCTTCCCTTCGTAGGACACGATAGGTTTAACGGTATCTAAACGAGCGTTAGGGTTGTCGACACTCGATAACATCAACGCTAGTTTGAAGGTGCTACCAACACCCAATTGACTAGTCAGCTCAATATCCCCACCCATCACCTCCGTTAATAACTTACTGATTGTTAAACCAAGTCCCGTTCCAGTAACCTGTGGATACTGGGTACTTCGTACACGCTCAAAAGGGTCAAAAACACGTTCTATATCATCTTCCGCTATGCCCATCCCGGAATCTGAGATAGTAAATTCAGCGACTTGATTTCTATATCGAACCTCCAAACGAACCCGCCCCTTTTGGGTGAACTTTACGGCATTTGACAGTAAATTAATTAATATCTGACGAAGATGCTTTTCATCAACCACCACCACATTCGGTAACCGACTTTTTGCGACATACTCGAACACAATGCCTTTCGCTTCTGCCTGTATTCGAAACATTTCAATCAGCTCATCAATCAAGCTTTTCAATAACACATGATCCCGTCGAAACTCTATTCGGCCCGCTTCTATCCGTGAGATATCCAGTAAGCCTTCGATTAAATCTGCAAGGTGATCACCACTGCGTCGAATAATATTAACTTTCTTGAGCTGCGTATCTGTCAGCGCGGTATCTTTTTCCAAGATTTGAGCGTATCCCAACAGTGAGTTAAGCGGACTCCTTAGCTCATGGCTAATGCCGGTCAGATAACGGCTTTTGGCCAGATTGGCCGCTTCGGCTATTTCTTTTGCTTGCTGTAACGCCTTGTCGGTCATTTTGTGTGCACTCACTTCTTTACTGAGTAACTCCATCTGCCGTTGTGATTCTTCTGACGCCAACTGCCGGCTTTCATTTGCCAATACAAATAACCATACCAGCACCCCGACAATGATCATCAAGATAAAAAACAACTGGAAAAGCGTTGAAGAAATGAGCCCCTTAAACGCTGCGCTACTATCGGGAATTTGTAGGTACACAAGAGAAAACACAGTACCAATAATGCCCGCAATCAGCAGCAGTAGCCCTGAAAACTGTAATAGTCTGGCATTCATCCTAGAAACCACCTGCCGAGGTAGGATTATTGATACGAAGTGAGCTAATTGATCACCCAAGCGAGCCTCTGTTTTACATTGGTCATGACAGCGTGCATCTAACGAGCAACAGAGAGAGCAGATCGCCCCTCCGTATGCTGGGCACAACGCCATGTCTTCCGTTTCAAAGTTGTTTTGGCACACCTTGCAAGCGACTACGCCATCTTGGCTGTTGAGTTCTGACGCCTTACGCGCAATGTAGTATCGCCCTTGGGTGGCATACGCAATAATAGGAGAGGCCAAAAAAGCGGTGAATAACGCGATATAAGGCGATAACGCCTGAGCCAACTCACCAAACTCACCCGAATACGCGGTAATGCCCAGTATTGACGCCAAGAGCATCGCGCCAACACCCACGGGGTTAATATCGTATAAATGCGCGCGTTTAAACTCTATATGTCGCGGGCTGAGCCCCAGAGGTTTGTTAATCACTAAATCAGCCACCAGCGCCCCCACCCAAGCAACGGCAATACTGGAGTAAATACCTAAAATATTTTCCAACGCTGAATAAACACCGAGCTCCATAACGAGCAACGCAATCATAACGTTAAACACCAACCAAACCACTCGCCCTGGGTGACTATGGGTCAAGCGAGAGAAAAAGTTAGACCAGGCAATTGAACCGGCATAGGCATTGGTGACATTAATCTTGATCTGGCAAATAACCACAAAGATACCGGCTAAGGCGAGTGTCACCATCGGTGATTGATTTAAATAACTAAAGGCGACCAAGTACATCTGTATAGGGTCATCAGCAACAGAGGCCGCTATCCCATTATTGATAGCCAGCACAGCCAAAAAAGAACCTGCCAAAATTTTAAGCGCCCCGACAATAATCCACCCTGGGCCTGCCGATATAAGCGCGACCCACCAGCGCCAGCGATATTTTTTATCGTCTTGAGGTAAGAACCGTAAAACATCAACCTGCTCACCTATTTGTGCCACCAATGAAAATAACACGCCCGATGCTGCACCAAAGAAAATCACATTAAAGGATTTGCCCTCTTCTGGTGCAATACCGTTAAACGACGCCCACTGCCCTACCGACGACCACTCATGCCATAAAATAAATACAAAAGGCGTTAACTGCAGCACTAGCCATATTGGCTGACTCCATAATTGAAAGCGGCTAATGAGGGTGATGCCATGAGTCGCCAAAGGGATCACCATTAGAGAACTCATTAGATAGCCAATACTCAGCGGCAAACCAAACAACAGCTCTAGGGCCGAGGCCATGATAGCGGCTTCAAGCGCAAAAAATATGAACGTAAAAGAGGCATAAATCAGTGATGTAATGGTCGAACCAATGTAACCAAACCCAGCACCACGGCTTAATAGATCAATATCAACGCCATAACGCGCCGCATAATAAGCAATCGGTAAACCTGTTAAAAAAATAATAAGCGAGACCACCAAAATCGCGGCTAACGCATTATCAAACCCATAATGGACGGTAATAACGCCGCCAATCGCCTCTAATGCCAAGAATGAAATTGCACCTAATGCGGTATTGGTCACTCTACCGACAGACCACTTTCTTGCGCTTTTGGCGGTAAAGCGTAAAGCGTAATCTTCTAATGTTTGGTTAGCCACCCACCGGTTATAACGGCGACGATGACCGGATACATGCTGCTCACTCATTCTCGCTGACTCCAAGATACAATCTCTAGCGATGTTTAAGTATGATTTTTAGATAACTATCATTAACTTTTAGATAACCATCAGCAATTTTTATACCTACTTATGAGTAATGACAATATTTAGCTATACGTCATATGACGTAGTCTGATGGTGCAATCACCTAATTCTCGCCAACGCTCGACTTCTTCATACTTTCTTCCGACATCTCCATTGTCTAAAAGCATTTGTTTGACCCTGAAATTATAAAGAGGCTATATCATGAGAAAAACGAACAATTCTCGCCTGCCCAGCATTATGCGCAGACGCTTCGTCAAAGGCTTGATGGCATTGCCAGCAGCCATTCTTCTATCCAATATGAGCCTATCTGCATCGGCGGCAGACGTTAATACCACAGGCCTAGCCGTAACAGACGATACGGTGACCGTGGGGATCTTACACTCACTCACCGGCACCATGGCAATTAGTGAAACCGGCGCACAAGAAGCCGAAAAGCTCGCCATCAAACAAATTAACGAATCAGGTGGCATTTTAGGAAGGCAAATTGAAATCATCCAAGAAGATGGTGCGAGTGACTGGCCTACCTTCGCTGAAAAAAGTAAAAAGTTACTTGTAAAAGATAAAGTTGCCGCTGTTTTTGGCGCATGGACATCGGCATCACGAAAAGCGGTATTGCCTGTATTTGAAAAAGAGAACGGGCTTTTATATTACCCGACCTTTTATGAAGGGTTAGAGCAATCGAAGAACGTTATCTACACCGGCCAAGAAGCCACACAGCAGATTTTAGATGGCCTAAACTGGGTTGCCAAAGAAAAACAGGCAAAAACGTTCTATTTAATCGGCTCCGATTACATCTGGCCTAGAACCGCCATGAAGATCGCCCGTAAGCACATTGAAAACGTGTTAGGCGGTAAGGTCGTAGGCGAAGAGTATAAGCCTTTGGGCAACACTCAATTTGGTTCGGTTATCAATAAAATCCGTCTGAAAAAGCCGGATGTTATTTACGCCGCGGTTGTGGGTGGAAGTAACGTCGCTTGGTTCAAACAGCTAAAAGCGGCGGGCATTACCTCTAAGAAACAAACCCTACTCACTATCTCAGTCACTGAAGATGAAGTACTGGGCATTGGCGGCGAGAACCTTGAAGGTTTCTACTCCATCATGAAGTACTTCCAGAGCCAGGATAACGAAAACAACAAAGCCTTTGTTAAAGCCTTTAAAGACATGTGGGGCGAAGACAGTGTCATCGGTGACGTAACACAAGCGGCATACCTAGGGCCTTGGTTGTGGAAAGCCGCCGTCGAAAAAGCCGGTTCTTTTGATATCGATAAAGTCGTTGCAGCATCTGAAAAGGGGGATATCGAGCTAACCACGGCACCAGAAGGCTACGTAAAACTACACCCTAACCATCACTTATGGAGTAAAGCACGGGTGGGCGAGTGGAAGAAAGACGGTCAGGCGACAGTGGTTTATACCTCTGAGTTAATAGAACCAAACCCATTCCCAGCAGGATATCAGTAGGTTTATCTAGCGTTTCAACCACGCAGCATCGTTAAAAAACAGGCACCTTTAAAACTAAAACCGCGAACAAGGACGTTCGCGCCTGCATCCAAAGATTAACGTAGTTACAAAAGTTAAGTCATGCAACCAACAAACGTATCGGCTTAACTTTTTTATCTTTTGGCGAATTTGGGAGATTAATAATGGACGGTTATACAAGTAGCGAATTGGTATCAATATTTGCCATGCAGGGCTTCGCTGGCATTAGTTTGTTCAGCGTTCTCCTGCTAATGGCGCTAGGTTTAGCAATCATCTTCGGTCAAATGGGCGTCATCAATATGGCGCATGGTGAGTTCATGGCTGTCGGGGCGTACACCACGTATTTCATGGCGACACTCACCGAAACTTACTTCCCGGCATTCATGCCTTACTATTTTGTGTTTGCTATTGTGGTCGCCTTTTTCGTCTCAGGAATACTCGGCTACCTCGCGGAATTTGCACTCATACGGCACCTCTACAAACGACCCCTCGACACATTGCTGGCCACGTGGGGACTAAGCCTCATTATGCAGCAGTCGTTTCGCTCGCTATTTGGTGCCAGAGAAGTAAGCCCGACGCTACCTGAATGGTTACTGGGGTCATATCAACCAACAGACATGATAGACATTCCACTTAACGGCATGTTCGTACTGGGCTTAACGGCCGTCGTAACACTTGCAGTTTATTATCTGATGTTCAAGTCGCGATGGGGGCTTCGCGTTAGGGCTACCACTCAAAACCGCGTAATGAGTGATGCCGTAGGGATCAACACTAAAAAGGTCGATCGTTACACCTTTGCATTAGGTTGCGGTATCGCCGGTATCGCTGGTGCCGCATTCACCACGATTGCATCCACAGGCCCCACAACGGGAACCTTATATATTGTCGATACCTTTATGGTGGTTGTTTTCGGTGGCGCAGCAAGCTTATTCGGCACCATCGCCTCAGCGTTTTCTATCGCCCAGGCACAATCAATTTTGGAGTTCTTTATCAGCGGTTCAATGGCAAAGGTTTATACCCTGCTCGCCTTGGTACTCATTTTAATGTTTAAGCCAGAAGGACTATTTGCCAGTAAAGTTCGCCGTTAAGGCGTTCTTTACTCTCAATGTAAAACACGACAGCAGTAAGTCACATAAATACTGACGTAGACTTTAAATGTGTATTGGAGAGAGTTATGAGCTTCGTATATGAAAAAATAATGGGCGGAAAGAAAGGGCTAATAGGCTTTATCATTCTTGCTGCATTAATACTGGTGATATTTCCGCTATTTCTGGATTCATTCCGTCTTAATTTAGTTGGTAAATATCTCACTTATGCCTTCGCTGCGGTCAGCTTAGTGCTGCTGTGGGGCTACGGCGGAATTCTCAGCCTAGGCCAAGGCATATTTTTCGGCCTAGGCGGATACGCCATGGCGATGTTTTTAAAACTTGAAGCATCATCACCTGAGAATACCGCCATACAGTCTACGCCAGGCATCCCTGATTTTATGGACTGGAACCAACTGACTGAACTACCTTGGTTTTGGGAACCCTTCACCAGTTTCACCTTTACTATTTTAGCGATATTAATAGTACCTGCAGCCTTCGCTTACCTGATTGGTTCTGCCATGTTTAAGCGTCGAGTCGGCGGTGTTTATTTTGCCATCATTACGCAAGTAATAGCGGTGATTCTGACCGTACTCATTGTCGGTCAACAAGGCTTAACGGGCGGTATAAACGGTATTACCGATTTGCGAACGCTGAACGGCTGGGATATCACCTCTGATAGCGCAAAAAATATATTCTACTTTATCAACGCGGCCCTATTACTCATGGTCATCTTGGCCTCTAGGGTTGTTCTCACCAGTAAGTTCGGCCGCATTTTGTTAGCGGTTCGCGACAAAGAAGATCGTGTTAGGTTTTCGGGTTATGACGTTGCTAACTTTAAAATATTTGTCTTCTGCTTTGCCGCCATGATCTCTGCTATCGGGGGGGCCATGTTCACCCTACAAGTGGGCTTCATGTCACCCTCATTTGTTGGCATCGTTCCTTCAATTGAAATGGTGATATTTGCAGCCGTCGGTGGTCGTATGTCACTCATTGGTGCGGTCTACGGAACACTACTCATCAACTTTGGTAAAACAACTTTTTCAGAGTCTTTTCCCGAAATGTGGCTGTTCTTAATAGGCGGCTTATTTATCGCCGTGGTCATGCTGTTCCCTAATGGGTTAGCAGGGTTATGGGATGACTATGGCCATCACATCACCAACAAGCTTCGCTTTATAGCTAAAGGGTTTAGCAAGCTGGTACCTCAATCGATGCTGCGAAAAGTAGAGGATGCAAGATAATGAACATGCTCACAAATACTGATTTTACCTTATCGATAGAAGACTTAACGGTTTCATTCGACGGCTTTAAAGCCGTCGACAAGCTGAACTTTTATCTCGATAAAAACGAACTCCACGTCGTTATCGGCCCCAATGGCGCGGGAAAAACAACGGTACTCGACCTGATTTGCGGCAAAACAAAAGCAACATCAGGGAGCATCAAGTTCTTAAACCATGAGCTAACCGGGTTATCGGAGCACGCCATTGTTAGAGCTGGGGTGGGCCGTAAATTTCAGACACCGTCCATTTATGAAAACCTGACCGTGCTTGAGAACCTCGAAGTGTCGTACCCGCTCGGTCGAGGGGTATTTGGCTCACTAATGTTCAAACGTAGCGAGACGGTACTGACTAAGATCCATGAAATTGCGCGGGAAATCATGCTTGAAGATGCCCTCGACACCGAAGCAGGACTGCTCAGTCACGGCCAAAAGCAATGGTTAGAAATCGGCATGCTGCTCATCCAAGACCCACAACTACTCATGCTCGATGAGCCCGTTGCCGGGATGAGCGTAAAAGAGCGAGAACAAACAGCCGTGCTGCTGAACAAGATTAGCCAAGGGCGCTCTGTATTAGTCATTGAGCATGATATGGAATTTGTCGCACGTATTGCCCACAAAGTGACCGTACTTCACCAAGGAAAAATCCTCGCGACGGGCGATATGGAAACCGTTCAAAACGACCCTAAAGTGATTGAGGTGTACCTTGGCCACTAACTTTAATCGGTTTACACGATAGGCCACAGAACTTGAATACAAGGCCTCAGAACCTGAACACCAGGCCTACATTATTGACAGGTGAATATATGTTAAGCGTTTCTAATCTAAATGTGTGTTACGGGCAGAGTGAAGTCATACATGATTTGAATTTCACCGTCCCCAAAAACGAAACATTGGCCATTATGGGCCGAAATGGCATGGGAAAAACCACGTTATTTAAATCCCTAATCGGCATTTTACCTGCAGCGGGCGGAAAAATTGAAGTCGACGGCGTAGACGTCACTCAATGTGAAAGTTATCAGCGGGTTGAAAACGGCATCGCCTACGTTCCGCAAGGTCGTATGATTTTTCCTAACCTCACGGTCAAAGAAAACATTGAAACCGGTATGGAAGTATCAAAGCTAAAAAAGATACCCGACGATATTTATGCGCTATTTCCAGTTCTGAGAGAAATGCGTAACCGCAAAGGCGGCAACCTTTCTGGTGGCCAGCAACAACAATTGGCGATTGCTAGAGCCTTAGTCACCAACCCAAAAGTATTGCTATTAGATGAGCCCACCGAAGGAATACAGCCTTCGATCATTAAAGATATCGCCAAAATACTGAATGAAATTAAACAACTCAGAGACATTACCATCATTGTTTCAGAACAAGTATTGAGTTTCACCATGGCGATCGCCGATCGCATTATCGTGATTGATAAAGGCGAATTCATTCACGAAGACATGCGAGAGAACGTCGACAGTGACCAAATTAAAAAATACCTATCGGTCTAACAAACCGCATGGGGCGATTAAACAACAAAAACTAAACGATGCACGACCAAATCCAAAAACGATTAAACCCAACAGTATCACCCTCGGCTAAATTAGGAGCCTAAAATGACTGAAACCATTATTAAAGTTGACCTAAAAAAATCAGCCTATGAACACGATAATATTCATAACCGGTGGCACCCAGATATCCCGATGGTTGCGATGGTAAAACCCGGTGATGATTTTAAAATTGAGTGTTTAGACTGGACGGGCGGGCAGATCAAAAATAATGATGATGCCTCTGATGTAAGAGATGTCGACCTAACACAAGTTCACTTTTTATCGGGGCCTGTCGGCGTTGAAGGCGCAGAACCTGGCGATCTGCTCGTAGTAGATATCTTAGATATTGGCACGTTCGATGAGAGTCAATGGGGCTTCAATGGCTTCTTCTCTAAACAAAATGGCGGTGGTTTTCTAGACGAGCACTTCCCTGAAGCACAAAAATCGATTTGGGATTTTAACGGCATGTTCACCAGCTCTCGTCACGTACCCGGTGTTGAGTTTGCGGGCCTCATACACCCAGGCCTGATTGGCTGCCTCCCTTCTAAAGAGATGCTTGAAGAGTGGAACACCCGAGAGAAAGAACTGTATGACACCGAGCCAGATCGAGTACCCGCTCTCGCGGCTCTCCCTTATGCTGAAACCGCTCATATGGGCAGAATGAAACCGGATGATGCGAAAGTTGCTGCAGCAGAAGGGGCTAGAACCGTACCACCAAGAGAGCATGGCGGTAACTGTGATATTAAAGATTTATCGCGTGGTTCTAAAGTCTACTTCCCTGTTTATGTTGAAGGCGGTGGCCTTTCTGTAGGCGATCTTCACTTTAGCCAAGGCGATGGCGAAATCACATTCTGCGGTGCCATTGAAATGGCGGGGTGGATTCATTTAAGGGTCAATTTAATCAAAGGCGGCATGGAAAAATACGCGATTAAAAACCCGATATTCAAGCCTAGCCCGATTACCCCCAAATATGATGACTATCTAATTTTTGAAGGGATCTCGGTTGATGAGCATGGCAAGCAGCATTATCTGGATGTAAACGTGGCTTATCGCCAAGCCTGCTTAAATGCTATTGAATATCTAAAGAAATTTGGTTATTCCGGTGCGCAAGCTTATTCGTTGCTCGGTACCGCACCTGTTCAAGGACATATCAGCGGGGTTGTCGATATACCCAACTCCTGTGCCACACTCTGGCTGCCGACCGATATATTTGAATTTGATATCAAGCCGAATGCCGATGGCCCCACCAAGTTCCTCGATGGCAGCGTAACCATGCCTCTAGCGCCAGATATAAAAAAATAAGGAGATAACCCATGCCTGTTTATGACTATAAATGTGCTGAACATGGTTTGTTTTTTGAGCTAGCGAGCATGGACAACCATGCCGAGCCAGCCCCTTGCCCTAAATGTGATGCAATGTCCGCTCGTGTCATCATTATGTCGCCAGGCATTCTGGATATGGCAAAGGAAAAAAAGCAGGCGATTGATCGTAATGAAGCAGCCAAACATGAACCCCAGCACTCTACTGCGGATACGCGTGCAGAAAATGCTGAAAAACTAAAGCATGGCTGCGGCTGTACACATAAAAAACGTCGCTCAAAGCTCATGTATACCGCTGACGGAAGCAAGATGTTTCCGTCCATGCGGCCTTGGATGATTAGCCACTAACGCCTAGTCTTGCCCCGCAGGAGTGTGGGGCTTTTTTACTCAGGTGAACGCCAAACACCGGCACCTAGCCACACGAGCCTAAGTTTCTTTTCGGTTCGCTCGACAAACTCTTGCCGATAACTCGGCGAGGCTTCAGTCAAATCCAGAATATCAATAGTCGTTTCAGCCACCGTCGCTACAATTAACTCTGAAATCATATCTAAATCGAGACGTCCAACATTAGGTAGCATGGATGATTGGCGAATATCTGAAGCGAGTTCATTAGCAAAAAACTTTAACTCATTACGAATCGCGTTGCGTAGCGGGTGTGTGCCACCGGTTCTACTTTGTGACAAAAAATAGAAATGATTAGGATGCTGGATGACAAAATCGACATACACATCAATTGAACTACGAATAAGCCCATCAACCCCTCCGTTGTTCTGGCGAGTCGATCGCATCAGCTTTCTTAATAGCATACCGAGCTCGTCCACTAGACTGAGGCCAAGCTCTTCCATATCGGTAAAGTGTCGATAGAAAGAGGTAGGTACAACCCCCGCATTTTTTGCGACTTCTCGTAGACTAATACTCGAAAAGTTCCCCCCCTTACCGACCAACATCAGAGCAGCATCCATTAATGATCGTCTCGTTTGGCGCTTTTTATCTTCTCTGCTTAGCATTAATAAATTCCGATAATTGTATTCACAAGCCCTAACACTGTATTTACAAGCCCTAACTAAGTGTCTAACCGTACACTAATAAAAAATAGATACACGATCTTTGGACCCTATATTTACACATACTACATTATTTTAATGCCATATAGGGATTAAAATGCCCCTTATGGCCACATACCACTTCGTCAACCTACCGTTTTATATAGCCTCGTATGCTTAAAGTCTCAGTTTATAGATTTTTTAGTGTACAGGTGTTGACTGAGACAACCTTCTACACTACATTAGTGGACACTTGTACACCTATAAGAATTTTAATCAGGACCGTTCTATGCAAAACCCATTATCTAGCGCCTCACACTATATGACTGCTCTTGCAGCCAGGTTTTGGCAACAAGAAGGGACTCTTCAAACATACTTTGATTTTTTGTTAACTGAAATAGACCCTATGTTCAGCATTAAGCGTAATGCCGCTGAAGTCACCAAAATAGTCAATGAAACGGCCGATACCAAGACGTTTATCCTTCGACCTTCAAGCCGATGGTCGGGTTTTAAAGCAGGCCAGTATATTAATGTTGAAGTAGAGATAAACGGTGTCACATTACGCCGCAATTACTCCCTCTCAAATGCGCCAATGATATTCAAAGAACAGCAATTAGTGAGTATCACCGTTAAAAAAGTCGATGGGGGACGTGTATCAACACACTTGCATGAGCGATTAAAGGTGGGTGACATCCTCACTATTGGCAATGCCGCGGGTGACTTTACGTTAAACCACTCAACCACTGTTAGCCCTACTGCTAACCCTTTATTCATTGCAGCAGGCAGCGGCATTACCCCTGTACTCTCGATGCTTAACGAAATAAAAGAAGAAAACCATCAGCAGCCTATTACGCTCATTTACTATAGCAATAATGTGCCATCATTAATTTTTGAAAAACAACTGCACGCACTGGCGTCTAGCATGCCGAACTTGTCATTCTTCCCTCACTTTACTGAATCTGAAGGCTATATCACGGCACAGCAATTATTACTTGATTGCCCTGATATCTCGGCACGCGCTATTTACCTCTGTGGCCCTCACGAATTTATGGAGTCGGTTAAAACACAGAGCAACGACTTGGGTGTTGCCGCTAAGAATATTCTGCAAGAAAGCTTTGGCGTACCTGTTCTATCGAATATCAAATCATCCACTAAAGGCCAAGTAAGCTTTTTAAATTCAGGTAAAAGCATTGCATCCAATGGTGACAAAACACTATTAGAGCTTGCCGAATCTGCTGGCCTAAAACCCAAGTACGGCTGCCGTAGCGGGATTTGCCACGAGTGTAAATGCACTAAAAATACAGGTCGTGCGCTTAACAAGTTAACAGGCGAACTGATACCCAGCGACCAAACCCATATTCAAGCTTGTATATCGATACCTGTAGGCGACTTATCAATCGATAATTTATAAACCATATTGCCAACACAAGCTTTAGAACACCAGAAAGGACACGCTAATGGACATGAAAACAAGTACACTCAACACCCTGACCCACCAAGAGTTTGAAAACTTTGGGAATGAGATCGAACAACTCCGCCAAGAAGTGCTTGCTGATTTAGGTCAGAGAGATGCCGACCATATTCGCAGCATCATTAAAAAACAACGTTACAGCGAAATAGCGGGGCGCACACTGATACAGTTTGGTCTTAACCCTCTTTCATGGGCGGCAGGTGTAGGCTTGTTATCGGTTTCTAAAATTCTAGAAAATATGGAAATCGGCCATAATGTGATGCATGGACAATATGACTGGATGAACGATCCTGAACTCAACTCTCAAAGCTATGAGTGGGATACCGTCTGTGACTCAGAATCATGGCGTAATACCCATAACTTTGAACACCACACCTACACTAATATTTTAGGTAAAGACCGCGACTATGGTTACGCGGTACTGCGATTAACTGACGATGAACCTTGGAAGCCAAGACATTTATTCCAACTGGTTAATTACGGTGTATTAAGTGCTTTTTTCCAATGGGGTGTTGGTCTTCACGAACTAGAAATAGATAGAATTAAAAGCGGCGAAATCAGCTGGAAAGATAAGATCCCTTTTGTTAAGCGTTTTAGCAAAAAAGCCGCAAAGCAAGTGGCAAAAGACTACTTGTTTTTCCCCGCTCTTGCAGGTCCCGGCGCACCTAAAGTGATTGCAGGTAACCTTCTGGCCAACCTCAACAGAAACTTGTGGACATCAACCATTATCTTCTGTGGTCACTTCACAGGCGATGCTCAAACGTTTAGTGAAGAAGAATGTAAAAATGAAACGCGCGGCCAGTGGTATTATCGTCAGCTATTAGGCTCTAGCAACTTTACCGGTGGTAAGTGGCTGCATATTATGAGCGGACACTTAAGCTACCAAATTGAACACCACATGTTCCCTGATATTCCGTCTCACAGATATCCAGAAATGGCGATCAAAGTACAACAACTATGTAAAAAATATGATATACCGTACAACACGGGGTCATTTGGACGTCAGTACAAGTCTGTACTAGCCAGAATTGCACGCTATTCGCTACCCCCTAAAAAGTCAGCGCCACTGTCTGTCAGTTAGCGCCTGATAGTCGGACCTTTTAAGGAGATTAACATGACAACCCTACTCCAACGCTTAGAATTAGCCAAAGATGTTGCACAAACCGCGATTGATAACACGGTTACCGCCGTTGAAAGCGTTCACACGGTTATTGCAGACACCAGCTATAGCATTCTTAATCAAGGCGCTGTAGACGAGAAGCGACTTAATTCGCTTAAAGAAAAGCACGACCTTTCTGCTAGTAAAGTTTACGATGCAATCCGAGACGTAAATCAAAATATTGGCCAACTGGCTTCCGATTATTTTGCTACGCTTGAGGATAGCGCTCATGCCTCGGAAGTCATGACAAAGAACAATCAAAAAGACAATAACCCGTCTTAGAAACAGTTATCTGGAATCAACTTATGGCTAAAAGCACTCTTTCTCCTGAAGACATCGCAAACAACTTGCTAGAGCTTCACATACAGCATGAACTAGCGGCACTCGATAGCGCCACGTTTATCAGCTGGCTTCAGGATGAAACTGAAACCGTTTTTCAGTGGCTACAAACACTCAAGCTTAATCAGCTTGTGACTCAGCAGTCTATCAACGAGACCATTCACTCAAATGTGGTTGAGCGTGAAATTCCAGGCAGCATTGCCGAAATAGCCGGTGAAGCAGCCACAAAATTATTCACCTCTGAGCAGCATAAAAACACGCGGCTTAACGAAATAATCACTAGCCAAGAAGTTGAAGCGTTTGTCGATAAAGCACTTGAACTTCAGGAGCAGCGCACAGAAGGGCTAAATCGTATTATAGATTTACCCATCTATACCGATCTTATTTCAGGCGTGCTCTATCAAGCCATCGTTAACTATATATACGACAACAACATCCTCAGTAAAAAGGTACCCGGTGTATCGTCGATGCTGAAATTTGGCAGCAGTATGATTAGCAAAACAGTGCCGAAACTCGAAGGGGCTGTTGAAGATAACGTCAAAAGTTATATCAGTAATAACCTGGGTTTAATCATCACTGAAAGTAAGTCGTTTCTTGAAAACAACATGACCGACGAAGAGCTTAAAACATCAGCGATGGACCTGTGGGACTTTGTAGAAGGCAAATCGCTTGGCGAGCTTCAAACAGGGATCGACAGCCTTGATCTATCAGAGTTTGTGGTACTTGGTTATGAGTTCTGGTTGCGTTTTCGCAAGTCAGAATACTTCAAGCAGAGTTATGAGCTAATCGTAGAGTATTTCTTTGATAAGTACGGTGACAATACCCTACAAGTACTGTTTGATGACTTTATGATGACACCCGAGCGAATCAAAGAAGAAACTGAGCGATTTGCACCTCAGGTTTTATCGGAATTAAAAGAAAGCGGTCAGCTCGAAGGTCTTTTAAGACGACGTTTAGCGTCATTCTATACTTCTAGCGCCGCTATTGAGTGTTTAACTAAGGGAAGTAAATAGCGGAGGACAATAATAATCCTACCCACTACCGGCGAGGCGACCGCTTTCCCAATAGCGCGGCAAACAGACCAAATAGTCGTTTATTAAAAACAACCCCGCCTTTGAGCGACAACCAAGCCATCAAATAGGCGGGGATCAAGTACTTAATTCGATGTAACATGTTATAAATCGAGATAGTACTGTTTAGTTTAAACCTGAACCACCGACTTTGAGCGCGAGTTTCTTCGCCATGGTTTAGCAGCGGCCGTCCCACACACTGGCTCAACAGCATTGCTGAACTCATGGCCCAGCTACAGCCAATACCCGTTAACGGGTCTGCTGCGAGAAAGGCATCCCCTACAAATACTAGGCCTTTCGAGTTAGGTGATCGATAAAGCGTTGACGTATCTTTCGCGATAAACAGGTCATCTACCTGATCACCTAATTGAATGCCTTTACGTTCGACAAAGTCTTTAACAAATGAATCATAAAATAGCTGATTATCTTTGATCTCTTTAAATTGATGCTCGGGTATATAACAACTCAACAGCATTTTATCGCTGTTTGGAAAGCAGGCGATATAAGCGCGCCCTTTATCGAGCACCCAAACATTACTCGGCACTCTTCTAGAGACCCCTTTGAAGTACGAAAATAACGCGACCCGATGGTTTTTTACGGTATGATTTTCACACTCATCCAGTCTAGCGACACGGGACGCTCTTCCATCTGCAGCAACCACTAAAGAGCAATAAAACGTGAATATATCACCCGTAGAATCTTCTGCAGTCAGCCCGATAACTTGGCGCTTTTCACGCAACAGACTCTTGATGCGAAGGCCATAATTGATCGTAATATTGGGGTGTTCACCCACTCGCTTTCTAAGCGCCGAATCAAGAAGTCGTCGTTCAATATTCGCTGCTTTCGGTTTTTTACTGAATGGATAAAATAGTCGACCCCCCTGACTTTCAACATCCATATAGGTTGCTTGGGCACCGAGTGCGGTTAAGTCATCCCATACACCAAGGTCAGCTAACACTTTGCGGCCTGAAGGATGGATGATATGACTGCACATTTTCTTATAGTGATCAGATGATGGCTGCTTCTCAATAATGGCTACTTTTATGCCTTGTTTTGCAAGCCTCAATGCAGTGCAACACCCTGCAATGCTAGCACCCACAATAACGGCTTTAACATTCACATTCACATTCACATTCATCATATCAAAGCACGCCAAGGCCAAAAAACAGCGCACTAAACAGCCTCGGCGTACTCAGATCTTTGCTGCAGAGATACCAAGGTGTTTGCACAGGACGATAACGCGTTTTATGATAGGCCAGCCCTTTAAAGGCATAAAGCGCGTTCGCTCGCTGATACATCAGCCTAAGCATCCACCGAACACGAGGGTTATCATTATTCTCTGGCTGAATATTATAAAGCGGAGACAGCCCGAGAGATAACACTTTAACCCCTTCAAGCCTAAACTGTTTAATCGCTTCAAGAATAATATAATCCGAAACGCCTGCGTACTCGGCATCCACTAATGATCTTATAATATTAGCGCAGTACCCTTTGATCTTACCGCTTTCGAAATAGGGCTCAAAATAGACAAACCCTAGAAGCTTATGGCCCTCAAAGCAGTAAAATTTTCTGACCAAAGGTTCATCTTCAAATACTGGAGGTTTAGTTAATAGCTTCAACTCTCGACGACTAACCCCTTTATTCGAGCGCCATTCTTCCGATAACCTTATCACTTGCTTGGTGTCTAGCGCTTGCCAAGATAGTTCATCGACACGACACCTATGCCGTTTTGCAAAGTTAGAGGCATGTCGTAACTGTTTTTTATGCTGGCCAACAACATTAAAGGTGTCTATTTCGATGTGACTTTCTACGCCTACTTGGTTAGATCGATAGCCCACTGACGACAATGCCTCAGCAACCGTTTGATCAACACCGACAAACAATGTGGGCTCAGTTTGACTCGCTAAGAACGCGGACAATAAAGAATTTAGGGTGGAGGGTGCGCATACAGGGTTAGCGAAAACAATGTTGGTAGTCCCTAAGAAGCCTTTTTGCGGCGCGTAGCCAATAACACCCTCTGAGGCTAGGCCAAAGTAATTCACACCGTCTTGAAATAAAAACTGGGCACTAGACTGTGAGCCATATAATTGCACAATTAAGCAAGCCTCGTGCTGCTCTAATGGCCCATAGTCATTCTCAGATAACCGCTGATTAGCCGGTACTCTACATACACCCTGGTGGGTTTCCATAACTTTGTACCGTCTGTACGAAGAATTATCAGCGCCTGCAAGTGTTCAGCGATAACATATACCAAGAATATTACCCCAGATATGAGTGATGTAAAGGCGAATAACACCATTCTGTGAACGCTATCATTTATATGTACAATTGAACAATATTCTTTAAAGCGCATTGATTTTCACAGCACACTCTATTAGTTTAGCTATAATTTATATGCTAACTCTTATAATAAATATTCTTCCGCTAGCACCTTAATCACTGCGGAAGCACTCAACCACAGTACGACAAAGGTTAACAAGCTCCCTAATGCTTTTACTTAATGTTCGAAAAACTGTCGGATTTTTCCTTACAGTTTTTGCATTCTATAGCATAGTTATTGGCTCTTCTCTGGCGCAAGAGAGTAACACGGCACCCAAAAGAGAGCTTATTTCTGGGGGATGGTCATACCACTGGGGAGATTTACCTAAAAACCCAGTAACCGGCCAGTGGCGTGATAGTACAGTATTATGGAAGCCCACCACTTCGCCCAGTGATATACCTGGTCGGACCGATGAGAATATTGTTTGGCTTAAAATAGATTTACCCACTAAGGCGTGGCGCGACCCTTACCTATTTATTAATAGCGTTGACCTTACGTTTCAAGCCTTCCAAAACAATCAACAGATTTACCATTTTGGCGAAATCGATGCTGAAGGTAATAGCCAGTTCGAAGGATGGCCGTGGCATATTATCCGCTTACCCGATGACTACCAAGACCACCCTTTATATCTCCGAATATACTCCGATTACCCTTATATTGGTTTATCTGGGGCGGTCGCTATTGGCGACCGATTTAGCTTATTGAATGAAGTCTATACCCGCGGGATCATGGGGTTATCTTTTATCCTTATTGTTCTATTAGTGGGCATCATTAGCACAATAATGGGCTCAATCAAAAAAGACAGCAGTACCGCTATTAGCACTGGACTACTTTCGTTTAATTTGGCCATCATGATGTTTGCCGAAAATGAGCTAAGCCAGGTTGTTTGGTTCAGCCCCTTAAACTGGCGCTATATTGCTGCATTTTGCTATTTTTTAATCCCTGTTTTTCTATCAGGTATCATCATAGCCTGGCTGAAAGATAAAACCCCCAAAGTAGCCTATGGCGTATTAGTGGCATCTAGCCTTTTTGTGTTGGTCGTTGCTGCTCTTTCTGCCTTTACAGAGTTTAACTTCATCAATGCCTACCCTTACTTTGATGTGTTGTTCATTCTATTGGTGTTGGCGTTAGTTATTGGCTGTTATCAGCAATTTAAGACGCTTGACCTGCCAGGCGTTATCATGATTTTTGGCATACTAACGCTTTTTATCTCGCTACTACTCGACATGCTTAGTGCTCACAACCTTATCACTTGGATAGGCCGCTCAGGCCAATGGGGCTTAATCTCCTTTTCACTGGCCTCGCTGGCCATTTACCTTGTGCAAGATTGGAAGCAACAAATAGCACTCGCAGCACTAACAGAACACCTAGAAGCCGAAGTCGAGCACCGAACCAAAGAGCTACATTCAAGCAAAAAGCAGCTTGAGAAATTGGCGCGAGAGGATTTCTTAACCTCACTTTTAAATAGGCGGTCATTTGCAGAGTTAGCCACCACCGAACTTTCAAAAGCTATTCGTTTTAATCGCCCACTATCACTGCTGTTATTCGACATCGATCATTTTAAAGATATCAATGATCAGTACGGGCACAATGTTGGAGATTTGGTACTAAAGGCCATCGCGTCCACCACCAAAGAGACCTGCCGAGAAGGTGAGCTTATTTGTCGCTATGGAGGGGAAGAGTTTGTTATTTTACTGCATGCGACCGATGCTGAGTACGCACACGTTTTAGCCGATCGATTGCGAAACGCTATCAACAACATTGAGATCAAACACAATGATCTTAAGGTGGCCATTACGGCAAGCTTTGGTTTAGTCTGCCTGGATAAGCCTTCTGGTTTTGAAGAGAACGCAGAGCGGCTTCTTGAGAGACTTTTAGCCTCTGCCGACAAATTAATGTACAAAGTTAAAGTCTCAGGTAGAGATGCCGTAATGGTCAGCGACCTAGCGCCCGATACAACATCAGTACGTTAGGTGAACACGCTAAAATAAGCCAACCTCACTAGTTAGATATTTATAAACCGCTTTTTCGTTTTTCAAGGATTACTATGAGCAACCAACAATTCGATCTAATCATATTTGGCGCAACCAGCTTTGTAGGTCAAATATTATGTCGCTATTTAAACGATCAATACGGTGTAGATAGCGATATAAAATGGGCTGCTGCAGGACGCTCACTAAGCAAACTCAAAACCCTTAAAAGTAGTTTAGGTAATACAGCAGATAACTTAACGCTTTTAACCGCAGATGCAGCCGATGAAACGGCTTTAACCCGCTTATGCGAAAAAACCAAGGTCATAATCTCTACCGTTGGTCCTTATGCATTGTTTGGTGAGCCGTTGGTAAAGGTTTGTGCTGAGACAGGCACAGACTACTGCGACTTAACTGGCGAAGTGCAATGGGTTAAACGAATGATCAGCCAATATGAGAAAAAAGCACAGAAAACAGGCGCGCGTATTGTACATTGCTGCGGATTTGACTCGATCCCTTCTGACATGGGGGTGTTTCACCTTCAGCAGCAGTCGCTTAATCAGCTTGGTGCGCCTTGCACATCAATTAGAATGCGCGTTAAAGCCATGCGAGGGGCGGCCTCTGGCGGCACTATTGCAAGCATGATTAATATCACCAAAGAAGCGGCCAAGAGCAAAGCCTTGCGCAAAGAACTTGCTAACCCCTACTCTATTTGCCCAGATGGCCATCAATTTACCGCACGCCAACACAATGTATCGACACCTGAGCTCGACAGCGAGTCAGGGCAATGGGCAGGCCCATTTATCATGGCAGGAATCAATACCCGCGTAGTGCATCGCAGTAATGCCTTAAGCGGCAACGCTTATGGCTCATCCTTTAAATATGACGAGTCCATGCTCATGGGCAAGGGCACTAAAGGACGTTTAACAGCTAGCGGTTTCGGCGTAGGCCTAGGCTTATTTCTAGTCGGCGCAGCCATCAAGCCCACACGTTGGCTATTGGAAAACTACATACTTCCTAAACCTGGCGAAGGCCCTAGCCCAAGTGATCAGGAAAAAGGCTTTTATGATATTCGTTTTATCGGCAAAACAGATAACGGCGAAACCATAAGAACCAAAGTAACGGGTGACCGTGACCCAGGCTATGGCTCTACCTCTAAAATGTTGGCGCAAGCCGGTATTAGCCTTGTTCAAGATATTAGCAAAGATGAAAAAGCAGGTGGTTTTTGGACCACTGCCACCGTGTTCGATCAACGTTTTATTGACCGTTTAGAGCAAAATGCAGGGCTAACGTTTTCTGTTATCTAACGTTTAATACGCAACACTTAATGTCACCAGTCATGGCGGTGCGTTACAAAAAGCCCGCCGTATCGGCTGCTCAATTTTTGAGCACTTTAACGTTCAATGCACCATTACTAAGCGCCTAGCTGTTTTAAATACTCCCTTGAAAACATCGTGAAAACCCAACCAATAACGTCATCCTATTGATTTTGATGTATTTTATCGACACTTAATCTAATACCTAAAAAGTGGTACAGGTAATGCATTATCTAACATGTAAGAAACATTGGCGTGGGAGCTTTCACTAACCTAGTCGTAATCAAAGCCTCTCCACTCAGTGCTTCTAATTACACGCTTTTCTAAGTAATCAGAAATTTTAAACATCGGAGAGATGATTATGAAACGAGTAAAAGAAGGTAGCCTATTATTCACGCTAACGCATCCTTGTGAAGCAGAATACATGAAAGAAATGGAGGCCTATTTCAGCGCTATGTATTTTGCGAATTAGCCGCATTCAATCAAAAGGAATATACGCTTGAGAGCAATATTTATATTCACCCACCAGCAGCGCCTAGCGCTGCTTTTTTCGTTAGGTTAAGAGCTGAAGTACTAGCCCTCGACTGCTATTCGCTTGTGCCTGTATGGCTATTTGAACCTGATTTTTAATCTGGTTCGCCGCCAAATCAGAGGCTTCTTTGGCAATATCTGCATCAGCAATCCGACTTCTCGCTTCTGCCGTGTTAATACGTGCGTCTTGCAGATTATTGATCGTTGACTCAAACCTGTTAGCGACAGCACCTAGCTCGGCGCTTCTTTCACTGATTGTCGTTAATGAGACGTCCAGTACGCCGATAGCATGTGAAGCAGCATCAGGTGTAGTCAAATCAAGATCAAATAAGTCAGCCTGCTCTAATAGCCCTTGTATATTTTTACCCTCTATTGAAACTACATCAGATACATTAGGCCCTACCTGAAACGGCTGCGTAGTATCGCTATTCAATAACTGCTTACCATTAAAGCTACTGGTTTCAAGTATGTTTTTTGTATCGTCCAATAGTTGGTCGGCTTCTTTCTGTAGTGCCTTTCGATCACTGGCGTTTAACGCACCGTTTCCTGCTTGTACCGAGAGCTCTCTCATTCGCTGAAGATTTGCGTTAACGCTAGTGAGCGCGCCAGTCTCCACTTGCACTAAAGAAATACCATCTCCAGCATTTCGTATAGCCGTATTTAACCCACCTAATTGCGTTGCCATTTTATTAGAAATAGCTAGCCCCGCAGCGTCATCGGCAGCACTGTTAATTCGTTGGCCAGTGCTAATACGGTTATACGGGGTGTTAACATTGCTATTAGATACAGGGTTACTGGTTACGCCCGTAGGACTATTCATTGAAATAGCCATGTTCGCCTCCACACTACATCAACCCTCTTCAATTAGGTGAGAGCCCTACCTATACATACGGTTGCTATCAATTCAGTGCTTTATCCGCAGTTATCTTAAGTGTTGCTCTAAATATAGTTCAACTGATCATTATTTAACCACATCTGTATTTTTTATTCTATCTACGCCTAAACGAACAATCATCACTAAACAGTTGAAAATATGGCGAGCCCCAGATACTATTAACTGATTATTTATACAGTACCGGAGCAAATAATGGCGGTAACCACGTTATATATGTCTGATCGAGATCCTGAAAAGCGCACCTTCACCGACAAAAAAGAAGCTGACGCCTTAGATAAAAAACTCGAGTTCGCTGAAAATCTACGGGTATTCTTAGAGGCTCGCATCGTAGGACTTGATGAAGAAAAGGCCGAACAGATTGGCCTTCTAATCGCAGACTACAAAGATGAAATGATAACAGCCCTCAAAGGTAAACCAGAGATATTGGCAAACATTGATGAAGACAAAGGAAATGTTGAGTCAATTAGCTCGAAAAAGAATACAGCCTAACGCTTTTTTACGTCGATACTGAGAGAAAGCAACTATCCATAGAGTTGCTTTTTCTTACGTTGCACAACCTCATCATCGGTAGCATCCCAATCCTTCATTAATAAGACATTTTCTACGGGTTTAACGTCATCTGATGGCTGATCACCCTTTTCATGGGTATCTTCTTGGGCTTCAAGTAATTGTCTATTTTCACTAATGAGCGCTACACATTCCTGTACGCCCAGCTCAGCTCTCTCAACCCCCGTGTGCTTTTTAAACTCACTCATTTCATTATTGAGATGATGGATGGCTAATCTAAACTCACCTTCATTTGAGGCCTTTTGACTTTGAGCACGATAAAAATCTGTTAAGCATTGCACCGAAAACCAATTAGCTTGGTTTAAAACCTCCATTGCTAGCGCTTTTTCAATTGCGTTAACTCGAAACTGGATTTCAACAAATCGACTAAAATCAGATAAATTGATTTGTGCATCACGCGCTTCAATCGCCGAGTTAATAACCGTTGAGGCTGGTTTGATATAATGTTCTTGTAACGCATCATACATCGTTTGGTTACGTAACAACTTTGTCATTACCAACTGGCTAGTGGGGATCTCTTTTTTTAGCTTATTCAAAAAGAAAATAGCCCGTTCTAACAATAATAATTTAGACTCTCGCGTTAAGTATTGATTCGGTATTTGATGTAAAAAACGCTGGGTAAGACGATAGGCGTGCGTCAGCTGTGCGACTCGACGCATTTTTTCTACTTGTGCATCCTGATAGCGCTTATATAGGTGTAACCCCATAGGCACGATCAGACAAAATAATAATAAGATTCCACCAACACTTAGCGTAGACATATAGTAAACAGCAAGCCTCTATTCGCAGGAACAATGGAGAATAAATGTGCTTACAGCTTAACGTATTTAATTTTCCCATCTACACCAAAACAGCTACAGTTTGTCACTGTTTGTTATTTTGATCGCGCAGCTTTACATGGTCATAAATAGCCGTTACATTTTCAAACCGAAGAATCAGGGTGTGTACCGCATTGGTGTAGGTGTCATGAAGGTGGTACTTGAAACGAGCCTGATTTTCACCTTTAAGGTATTCATCAAACTCTCGACTTAGCGCTCTAACATCGCCACTATCTTCTTTGCTCCATGTCGCGTTAAAGGGGCCCAAAACTGCACCGCCATTAAGGCAAATAGTCACTTCGTGATTGGTAAGCGCATCTTCTGATAGTTGCATAATAGCCTCCTAATCAAACTCACTTATAAATAAGGTACTGATCTAAAGTGTAGTCCAAAGCAAGAGGAGAAATTAATAACCCGGTGTATGTGCATCAATAATTGATGCTATTTCACCTTTTGAACGCATATCTGCGATTTGTCGATTAAAAGTCTTTAATATGTTGCTACCATTTTTATTATATAGGCTCACGGTTATATGAAGCCCTTTTTCGGACAGTGGGTTAGGCAATATTTCTATCTCTTTCAATTTGCTGGGCATATAACTGTGCAGCTCATGCGTGATAACGTTCACATCACCTAACGCAAGATCGGCCCGTCCCTCTAACAAGGTTAGCAATATCTGTATCACATGATTACTTTTAACTTGGTATATGCCAGGGTAAGTCTCAAACTCATCCCCATAGGCGTAGTTATGTACTGTCGCGATCATTAAACCTTCTAAGTCTGCAAGGGATTGGTACGTTATGCCGCTCCCTTTCCGCTTCACAAAGTTAAGTCGATTAGTCATAAACGCATCACTATAGCTATGAAATCGAGCGCGTTCATCAGAGTACCAATATCCCAAAATCACGTCATACACACCCGACTCTACGCCTTCTCTGACATCATCCCAAGAAGCCAGTATCACCACGCTAGTTTCTACACCCGCTTGGCTAAACGCCTGGGTAACGATATCAACCGCCATCCCTTTTTTAGGGAGGTCTTTACCTATGTAAGGCGGCCAACTGGCAGTAGCGAGCTTAAGTGGCTCTGCTGACGCGGCGGGCGTTAACAACAGGCACGCACTGGCTAGAAGCCATGAGCACCATAAACCTGCCCCTCTCTTGGTCACACCTAATCTATTACGTTTGCTTTTGATATTGTTTAGAATCTGCATTTTCACTCCTTATTGAAAAGTCAAAACGGTGACTTTCTATATGATCAACGCAGCGCTGAACAATTCGATCGGGGTTTGGGAATAATTTTGCATCCCCAATCAAGCCAAACTGAACCTGTCCTGCATAACTGATAATACTCAGCCCTAAACCAACACCCCCGGTCTGAGGAACCCAAAACATCTGCTCTTTTATTTTTGCTCCTGCAAAATAACGAGACTCTTTAGCACCCGGAACGTTAGACATTACCGCACTGGTTTTTTTAGCGAAAATATCCATCAGGGGCTTTTGAACTTGCTTCGGCATCAAGCCTGCGGCAAACAATAGCCCAAATGAAACCCCAGGCTGAAACGACTTTTTTAACGCGATCATGTCGTGCTTAAGCTTGTAGACTCTCTCGATAGGGTTTGCTATCCCCACAGGAAGTGGCACAAAAACAGTACCAAAATAGTTGCCTAGTGTATTATGTTCAGAAGCACTTGTTGCTGGGCGAATGTTTACAGGGACGGTAACATGTACGGTATGCCCTTCAACATCATCACCGGACTCCTGCATTTTTTCTCGAAGCGCGCCAGCAACACAAGACATCAACAGGTCATTAATTTTACAACCTAAGCCATTCGCCACATCCTTAATATAATCCAGCGAAACAGGCTCAGACCAAGCACATTTTTTTCTGGCACCCAACGGACCTTTAAGCGATGTTTCAGGGTCAGGCGGTAACAGGGCTAGCTTGCCGACCTCTGATACCATCTTTAAGCAATCATTAGCATATGCCTTTACAACATCAGGATCTCTAAGAAGATGAACACCCTCTTCAGACGCTTTTAGCCCCACTCGGGTATATTTCTCAACCCAATTAACGGCGTTATCAATAAATTGCTGGTAAAGCGGCCACGGATAAATATCGTCGGGGCCCGCTGATTCTTGAGAACGTTCTTGCCCTTCTTGTCCAGTCTCGGTTTCTTTTTGGCTAGAGGCTGTTTGCTTAAACACCTCTTTATCAGATAAAGGAGCTGTATCAGATGCATTAGTACTTTCGCGGCCTAACGTATCCGCACTAGTGACACTCACATCTCCGCCAGTAAAAGGCTTAATATTAGGGCTGCTATCAGTAATTGAGTTAAACACAGAGACTAATGAGATACCGTCAGCGTAGCAATGATGCACTCGCAAAATGGCAGCAACACCATCAATATAGTTTTCAACAAAGTGGATCTGCCATAAAGGCTTTGAAGGATCAAACGCAACGGTTAACTGATCTGCCAAATAAGCTTGTAGTGCGGCTTTATCCGCACGACCGGTTAAAGCCACTTTATGCACATGATTGTCTATGTCAAAATACGGGTCTAACTCCCAGAAATACTGCCCTGCGTGACATACTGGGTGCTTTTTAAATCGGCTAAATGCGAGAAATCGATTTCGTACTGTCGTTTTAAACTCGTCGAAATCAAGTTTATCGATTATCAACATCGAATTAATAATCATTAAATTAGTCGGCGTGTCCATTCTCAACCAAGCAATATCAACGCCGCTTATCGGTTCGCTAGCTTCAGTGCTCATACCGAACTCCTTGTTATTATTCGCTACAAGTATAAACGATTCCCTTGCCAAATATAGGGTTCTAAGTGCAGTTTCATACTTATGGATTGCAATATGAACCTTTACAACTAACAGTTCAACCCTACTCAAGCTGTTTAAATTATGTGCAAGTTTTCAGTAACAAAAAATAACACAACTGTGCAATTTACTGCCCTATAATAATTTCATAGTGTTATGCCGTACTGTTAATGTCTATCCACAAGCACTAAAGCCATTAAAGTGTTACAGCTATCACAAAGTCGTGTTAGAGCCGCTATTCTTATACTAAAGTAATATAAATTAAGGTAGCTTCAATTTAACAGGGCGACTAGAGTATTATGATAATGAGGTATAAATAGTCCTCATTATGGTATAAAACCAACAATAATAAAGAAGTAGCAGATTCGTATTAGCCTAACAGCAAGGGCAAGTAACTACGTTATATGTTGTACAGTCTGTTATCTGAAATTGGGGGAGTAAGCGTATGAAGGCAATTCATGCCCGAAAGCTAATAAAGTCCATAGATCAAACCTATACAGAAATGTTTTCTGGCAAGGTTTACACGGTTGGCAAAGGCGCTGTTTCTATTCGAAACCACAGCGGAAAGGCCGAAAATACCGTTATTGGCGTTCATGGTTTTCTTGAAAACCACTGTTACTTTACCCAATCTTATCAAGATGCAACCACTGAACTCATATTGCTCACCTGCAGTAATTATCACATACCTGTTAGCGGACCATCACCTGAGCCGGCGCCTTGGGAAGTGCCTATAAAGTCACTTGAGGGGACCATCCAGTATGATGCCAAAATTCTGAATCAAGCGATGGAGAACTTACCTACAACTGAAAATGTCAGAGTTCATGGCCATTCACGTGGCGGAGCGGTCGTACTAGAGGCGATTAGACAGCGCCCAGAGCTCTATACTCATGCCGATATCGTATTAGAAGCCTCAGTATTACCACAAGGACAACTACACCCGCTAGTCACAGCACTACTTGAACCTGTGAGTCATGGCATGTGGCCTTGGGTTATACGTTTTATTAACAGTACGCCATCATCCTCATACGGCCAAAGCTTCTTCGGTAAAATGAACGGCCGTAAAAAACAGCTACTTAACAAGCTGTTTACAGCAACCAAAGATCATTTAACCATTGTGCGTAATATTGAAGACATTATGACATGGATGGAAAAAACATCATTTGAGGTTTATGACCATATTACTCATGGCACATTCCTGATTCCGAAAGTAGACAGAATCCTTGACCGTTCTGCGATGCTGTCTAGCGCTGAAAATAGCCCGAACTCGGTTAGGATTATCGAAACAGATGCCTCTAGCCATTTTATTACACTTGATAACCAAAAATGGCTGCCTACGCTTGACGGCTCATCAGAGCCCCGGTTACAAATAGCACAATAACCCTCAAACGCCGACTGGCGGGGCAAATAAAAAGCCCCGCCCGTTTAAATTTGAATAGTTTTACTCTAATTCCTCAAGAAATTTCCTTTATCCACTCTCCTGAATATTCATCAATAGTGTAGAATACGCGCTTCATATTCTAGCCTGCATCTATTAAAGGCTCTGTCTATTCAGGGAACGTCGATGTCTAAGGAAAAGCTAATACACACCAAAGTCAAAAGCGATAATGCTGAAAGACTCAGACAGCTGTTACTCGATTATCATAATTTTCGCTATCGCGACGACCTCTCACTTGACCCCTATATGGCCAAACTCAGCCAGTGGCAAGCCGATCGTTTAAAGGTTACACATCAAGACCTATATCAAGCACCACGCTATCACGAAGGCTTAACGTTTTTACTAAAAGATTTGTACGCACCGAAAGAGTTTACTCAGAGGGATGACGATCTTGAGCGCATATTTCCCGTTGCCGTAAAACTATTGCCCGATAATCTTATTTACACCATCGGTTTACTGGTCGAGCTTAACTTGCTCACACAACAACTCGATATGGCATTAGCAGACGTACTTTTCAACCAACTTAAGGTTAGTGATATTTCTGAAGCATCTTATTGTGAAGCATACCGTCTGTGCAATAACAAATCTCAACGTTTGCACCAAACTCAGCTAATTGCCAACATAGGCAATGACCTCGACGTTTACGTGCGCAGTCGTTTAGTACGCTTCACCCTAAAAATGACTCGATCTCCCGCTGAAATGGCAGGATTAGGCAACCTCCACAGTTTTTTAAGACGAGGTTTTAGTGCATTTCAAGAAATGAATGGGGTTGATGAGCTCCTGACCGTTATCATCAGCAGAGAAAGCGCTATTCTTGAGTCAATCTACAACAATGAAAATACCCCATTCAGTAACCCAACGTCAGAGGCCGTACATCAGGCGAGTACACTCGTTAACAGTCGTCAGGCTTCATAAACAAACAATAACCGATTACAGGATACCCCATGAACGAGCGCGTCACTTTAGAGATTATTGATAACATAGCTGTTGTCACCATGAACCGCCCAGATAAGCTCAATGCTCTTGATATGGCGATGTTTGATGGCCTTGCTAAAACAGCCAAAAAACTCGCAAAGAATCGTGATATTAGAGCGGTTATTTTGCGCGGCGAAGGCAATGCCTTTTGCTCTGGCCTCGATGTCAAAAGCCTCATGAAAAACCCTCTTGGGGCCGCAAAACTGCTCATCAAACCTGGACGTAAAATATCAAACCTTGCCCAAGATGTAGGCTACCTTTGGCGTCAGGTTCCCGTTCCTGTTATTGCCGTTACTCATGGCAAGTGTTGGGGAGGTGGTTTTCAAATTGCACTGGGGGCTGACTTCCGCTACACCACGCCCGATTGTGAATTTTCTATCATGGAAATGAAGTGGGGTCTCATACCCGATATGAGCGGCAGCATTACGTTGAGAGAATTAATCTCGATTGATTTAGCCAAAGAGCTCACCATGACCGCACGTATATTTGAGGGTAACGAAGCAAAAACCATGGGACTGGTAAGCAAAGTGTCTGACACGCCATTTGATGACGCTATCGCCTTCGCTAAAGAGCTCTCTCAACGATCGCCCGATGCCATTGCCAATGCCAAAAAGCTATTTAATAACACTTGGACAGCAACAGAGAAAGTAGCACTTTGGTGGGAAACAAAATTACAGAAGCAACTTTTGGGTCGCTGGAATCAACGAGCAGCCATCAGCCAGAATAACCCAAAAGAAAAAAACCCAATGACCTTTAAAAAGCGCGCGAAGTAATCGCAATTTAAACATTATCTATGGGAGGGTTATCCCTCCCTATTCGTCCGGCTATAGCCAGTTCAGGATGCCGATTTTAAATAGTCCATATTACGACTAACAACCCTTGAACACATTTGGATATAGTCAACCACCACCTCTCGCTCATTGGTGTCGTGCCAGCTGTCAGCAAAATCACTCCCTCGTTCGAAGCTGATCGCTAACGAACGAACGTCATCCTCTTCTCGGTCTAATACTTTTGCGGCAAGTCGATTACCCGTAGAGCTCAAATCAGAACGGCCGACTAAGGTTCCATAAGCATTAAAAAAGCCACCACACTCAGCCAGTAAAATAGTATCTTCCACTGATGCGTATTCCTCAGCAACAACCAAAGAAGACATTCCCAGTAAAGCAACACCTGCTATTAACGCGCTTATACGTTGATTATGTTTCACTCGACACCCCCAACTTGTTCATTACCATGTATTAAATTGACCAAGCGAAAGCATAAGAATGATCATTTCATAGACAAGTTTAGGAACATACGGCCAATAACACCGTTAATAAACGTAAATTTTAGTATCGCGTTAGTAAACAAAGAGACGTAAAAGTATGCTTGGAGGAGAAAACAGTCGTATAACGACCGCTCGCTTGATCAGGAGCGGTCGTTATCATTGGGTCGTGGTTGGGCTGATGCCCATTTACCAGTACGCGTTAGTAGCGGTATTCGCCCGACTCGATATCTTTCTGAATATCGGCGGTTAATGGCACATAAGAGTCAGCTTTTGGTAACCAAACATAAACAGGGTTTTCTTGCTTTGAAAGGTCAAATCCCGCTTCCTTTAATGGTGCTTTTTTATGCTTAAACGTACCCGTGGTTTCCATCCCTTGGCTTAGTCTTAAAAACACAGGCACAGCATAATGAGGTAGCTCTTGCTGTAAATGCTTAAGCAACGACTTAAAGTCAAATTCGGACTCTTCACATTCTAAACGAATGGAAGCCATTCCCGCTCGACCGTTAGTCTCAGGAATTTCCACGCCATAAACCACCGTTTCGCTCACATGGTTACAGCTATCAACAATATGCTCTACCTCTGTGGTAGACACGTTCTCGCCTTTCCATCTAAACGTATCGCCCAAGCGATCTACAAACTGAGCATGTTTAAATCCGAGGTCACGCATTAGATCGCCGGTATTAAACCAAGCATCCCCTTTTTTGAAAACATCCCGTAAAATACACTCTTCTGTTTTCTTTGGGTCTGTATAGCCATGAAAAGGCGTCTTCTCTGTGATTTCACCCACCAACAAGCCTGCTTCACCTTTCTTAACTTTACGCATAAAGCCATTATTATCTCTAACGGGGGCTTCAGCTTCTTTGTCATACTCAACAATGGCATACGGGAAAGGTGAAATACCAACGGTGTTATCGAAATTTAAAACGTTGGTAAAACCAATATTACCTTCACTTGATGCGTAAAGCTCCATCACCCGCTCAATACCGAAGCGCTCTTTAAATGCCTTCCAAATACTCGGACGAAGACCGTTCCCCACGATAACGCGAATATTATTATCAAGATCACTTGCTTTTGCAGGCTGGTCCATCAAGTAACGACATAACTCGCCAACATAACCAAAAGCTGTCGCATCATAACGACGAACGTCATCCCAAAATCGACTAGCACTGAATTTACGCGCAATAATTAGCCCTGACTTACCTGCTAACGTTGACCCCCAGCAAACAGCCATCGCCGTCGCATGATAAAAAGGAAGCGTGACGTAAATGCGGTCAGTCGTATTCAAACGCAGTGCGCCATAACCAAACGCACCGTAAGCCTTCATGAAGCGGCCATGATTAAAAATAACCGCTTTAGGTAAGCCGGTTGTACCGGATGTATAAATATAAAAACAAGGATCTTCACTAAACACCTGCTGTGTTTCTGGCAGGTTGCTCTCAGAAAATCCATGCGTTTCGGTCGCTAGGTTCAACCAACCTTCTGGCGCTGCTCCAGGGTCTTTTAATGTATCTTGGTCAGCAAGGAAGTAATGCCCTTCTGCAGACACCACTAAATCGCTTTTCACCTCATCAAATGCTTCAACCAGCTCTTCACCAACAATGGCAGCTTTAGGTCCAACAAGGTTAATACTATGTGTTAATACTTTTCCTCTCTGAGAGGTGTTAATCAGGGCGTTTATCGCACCAATTTTTGCGCAAGCAGCAACACAAGCAAATAGTTCAGGTCTATTTTCAATCAGGATAGCGACGGTATCGCCTTTTTTAACCCCTTTTTTCAATAGATAGTGTGCAATGCGATTAGCCCAAGCGTTGTACTCACTGTAAGTAATATACGTATCTTGATAAATCAACGCATTACCATGAGGGTTTTCTTTAACCGCCTCTTCAATACAAATCCCCAAGCCAACAGGCTTAGTTTTATCGGTATTATTCCCTAGTTTCACACCCTTAATAGTGCTAGGTAAATTAGCTAGCAAACCCGGTATCCGCGAAAGGAATTGAGGTAGGGTTATTACATCTGAGTGACTCATAACATCTCCGTTCTTTAATTATTATCAGAGGGGTGTAGTCCATCCCTGTTATTCCGATTGAGAATAGTAATTAATCATCGTCATAGCAATGGCTGTTATGACCTGAGTAATCGGTCTCACCGGCAATTTTTTATTTTAAATTACTTACCCTAAACGTTATTTACCTTCTTCTAACATTCCATCCAAATGGCTATGGATCTCTTGCTCAATACGCCCTTTAAAAGGCCGTAGCAAAAACCCTAATTCCATTTTGATATGAATCACTGTCGGCTCTACTGTCAGCTTACCTTTAGCTCCACTGCGCTTGAAAGTCAGCGTATCACCATCCCAAGAATAAGACACATCAAACCGCTCAGATAAACGCTTTGCAAGGTCTTCTGCTGTTGCGATCGCATCGCCGTGATTAAGGGTGTGGTGACGGGTGATATCAATAACAGACATATAGCTCCTTCGATCTAAAACTTTATAATAAGTCTTTATATTAAGTGTTAAGCAAAACATTGCATCAATTTGTAGCCCGAAGCGCCCGCTAGGGTCAGCTACTTGAATGCTATAAAGGCAATACTATACCCAACATAAATAAAATTCTGCGATATTGTATTCCAAAATTGACATAAAAAAAGACATTGCTTGAATGTATCGTTAGAATATACCCCAATTAATAACTTTGATGATGAGAACGCCAACAGAGGCCCTAATGTCTAATACCCCGGTACCTGAAACCCCAGTACTTGATACAACTTCATCTGAATCCCCTGTACCTGAAGCATCTCCATCGACTCAAACTAAGGCTAGTAGCAGTACTCACTTTGGCTATCAGCAGGTAAAAACAGAAGATAAAGTGAACCACGTAGCAGAGGTTTTTCATTCAGTCGCCAGTAAATATGACATGATGAATGACCTTATGTCGATGGGCATTCATCGCCTATGGAAACGCTTTACCATTGAACTCAGTGGCGTTAGAAAAGGCCATAAAGTACTCGATTTAGCCGGAGGTACCGGCGATCTAACAATGAAGTTTTCTGATATCGTTGGCGCTGAAGGTACTGTTGTTTTAGCGGATATTAACGATTCAATGCTCAAAGTTGGCCGTGACCGCCTAATGGATAAAGGCTACTCGTCTAATATCGAAGTGGTTCAGGCTAACGCTGAAGAACTGCCGTTTCCTGACAATTTCTTTAACTGCGTCACTATCGCGTTTGGGTTAAGAAATGTAACCGATAAAGATAAAGCGCTGCGCTCTATCACTCGCGTATTGAAGCCGGGTGGAAAGCTGTTAGTTTTGGAGTTTTCAAAACCTGAAAATCCGCTCTTAACTAAAGCGTATGATCTCTACTCGTTCACCGCCCTCCCGGTAATGGGCAAGCTAATTGCCGGTGACTCTGAGAGCTATAAGTATTTGGCAGAGTCTATCCGTATGCACCCTGACCAAGAAACCCTTAAAGGGATGATGGAAAACGCAGGTTTGGTTAATTGTCGCTACCACAACATGACCGGCGGCATCGTTGCTTTGCACACTGGGGTTAAGCCTTAGCATGCGGATCGACCCTTCACTCGTTACTGCGGCCGTTGCTTCGGCAGAGGTTCTCGTTAATAAAACATTAGCGCTAGACTCTGCTGCCTTACAGAAAGTCGCAGACCTAGAGGGCGCGATTGTTAAGATAGCGCTGACACCTCTTGATTTATCTTTCACGCTTCAAGCTTGCAGCAGTCGCTTAGTGGTATCAGCCAACCCTGAAAAATTCACCGACGAAGAAATCGATGTCACTATCGAAGGCTCACCCTTTTCGTTATCTCGCTTAGTATTCGAAGACGATAAGAATAGCTTGATTCGTTCGGGTGACATTAAACTTTTAGGCGACGCCGAAATAGCGCAGAAGTTTCAATCAATGTTATCAGGATTAAATATAGATTGGGAAAGCGCTCTAGCGGATATTATTGGTGATATACCTGCACATTTTATCGGACAGAAAATTCGCCAAGGCACCTCTTGGAGTAAACAAACTCACCAAAGTTTAACCGCCAATATCGAAGAACATTTGCACGAAGAAAGTCGTTTACTGCCTAACCGCATTGAACTTCAAGAGCAGTTTTCAGAAATTGACCGCCTTCGCCTCTCAACAGAGAGGCTCGCCGCTCGGTTAGCAAAACTGACTTAGCAGCAAACATTATCAACTGACCTGTATCGTCAAACACCAACAAATGAGTAGCCTGTGTCACGCATTCAACGACTAATAAAAATTATCTGGGTTATTGGCAAATATCGGCTTGATGAATTTTTGCCCCTCACGCATTTACCTCTCCCCCTACGACTGCTATTCATGCTCGCCCCATGGCGCTTATTTCCAAAGCCCGAACTACCCCGTGGTGCACGAATTAGATACGCACTCGAAGAGTTAGGCCCAATATTTATTAAGTTCGGACAAATACTATCGACTCGCCGAGACCTATTACCAGACGATATCGCCATCGAATTAAAGTCGTTGCAAGACAATGTTGCCCCCTTCCCCGGTGAGACCGCGCAAATGATCGTTGAGCAAGCGCTAAAGCAATCTACCGACGATATATTTTTATCCTTTGATATCAAGCCGCTGGCATCTGCGTCTATCGCTCAGGTTCATGCCGCACAACTACAAGACGGCACAGAGGTCGTGGTCAAGGTCATTCGTCCCGGCATCACTCGCGTTATTCATCAAGATATCGCCCTCATGTATGTTGTTGCAGGGCTCGCAGAAAAATACTGGGAAGATGGTAAAAGGCTTCACCCTGTCGAGATTGTCAGTGATTATGAAAAAACTATATTTGACGAACTAGATTTGCAGCGAGAAGCCGCGAATGCCTCCCAGTTGCGCCGCAACTTTGAAAATTCCAGCCTGATCTATATGCCAGAGATATTCTGGGATTACACCAATACCGATGTATTGGTTATGGAGAGAGTCTACGGGGTGCCAGTGGCCGATATTGATACACTCAACGCTCACGGCACTAACCTCAAAAAGTTAGCCGAAAAAGGCGTCGATATCTTTTTTACTCAGGTATTTCGCGACAGTTTTTTTCATGCTGACATGCACCCTGGCAATATTTTCGTTAACGTAGACAACCCAGAAGACCCTCAGTATATCGCTATCGACTTTGGCATTGTCGGCAGTTTAACCCCTGACGATCAAAGCTATCTGGCTCGCAACTTATTGGCCTTTTTTAATCGAGACTATAGGCAAGTCGCTGAACTGCATATCTCCTCTGGGTGGGTACCCGAAGACACACCCGTTAACGAGTTTGAATCAGCCATAAGAACCGTGTGCGAACCGATTTTTGAAAAGCCTTTAAAAGACATTTCGTTTGGCCAGGTGTTATTAAGACTATTCCAGACCGCTCGCCGTTTTAATATGGAAGTACAGCCACAGCTTGTGCTACTCCAAAAAACATTGCTCAATATCGAAGGACTAGGCAGGCAGCTTTACCCTGATTTAGATTTATGGACCACCGCGCAGCCCTTTTTAGAAGATTGGATGAAGCAACGCGTGGGTCCACCAGGGCTTTGGAAAAATATCAAGCAGCATATTCCAAGCTGGTTAGAGCAAAGCCCCGAAATCCCTCAGATGGTTTATGATGCTATTAATCAAGTTAAAAACCTTGATAACTTTAGTCATAACCAAGAACGTAGCATCAAAGCACTTAAACAAGAAATGCATAGAAGACAGGGCATCAACAAAGACTATATGTTTGCAGCATTGGCATTTGGCGCTGCGGTATTAAGTCAAAACGCTGAAGCAGTTGATTGGCTACGAGACTTACCAGGACAAAGCTGGTTATTGGCTGGCATTGGATTATATTTCCTAATCAAGCGAAAATAGAAACATGACTGAAAAACAGCTCAACACCTCGACATGGTTAGACAAAATAAAGTGGACCGAAGACGGCTTAGTGCCGGCTATTGCGCAAGATTACAAAACCGGCGAAATATTAATGATGGCTTGGATGAATCGTGATTCACTCAGTCTAACCGTTGCAGAAAAACGTGCGATCTACTGGTCTCGCTCACGGCAGTCACTATGGCGTAAAGGCGAGTCTTCAGGGCATGTTCAGCAACTACATGATATAAGACTCGATTGTGATGCCGATGTTATCTTGCTTAAAGTTGAGCAACTCGGTGATATCGCCTGCCACACAGGTCGCCGCAGTTGTTTTTATCAACAACTTAACGATAACGAATGGCAAGCCGTTGAACCCGTATTGAAAGACCCAGAAGATATTTATAAGCCTTAAAGTAGATAACTCAGCGAAACCACAAGCTACTCAGGCCCGCCCTGAGATACACGACTCTGGATTTTCGGGACTGCATTAACCAAACATCTACAACACTAGCAATTTACGGAATTTAAAGAATGACAGACGTACTGAAAGAACTGGCAAAAGTACTAGAACAGCGCAAACAAGCAGATGCTGATAGTTCTTACGTTTCCAGTCTTCATAAAAAAGGGCTTAATAAAATCCTTGAGAAGGTAGGCGAAGAATGTACCGAAACCATACTCGCGGCTAAAGATGCTGAGCGCTCAGGTGATACAACTGACCTCGTCTATGAAACAGCCGATTTATGGTTTCACAGTTTAGTGATGCTATCTCACCTAGATGTGGGACCAGACGCTATCTTAGCTGAACTTGAACGCAGGTTTGACCTTTCAGGCTTAGAAGAAAAAGCAGCTAGGGGCGATAAGTAACTCACTTTTTTGTCGTATTAGTCGGTACCTAAAGACCTCGCTTGACGGAGGTCATAACGATCCCCTCTTTTCTACGGCAAAATGGCGACGCTTAAGGTACACCAATAACGCTTGAATACTGAACCAGCCGTGATAAAAAAGCTTTTTAGTGAGTCAATTGGTGTACAATAAAACTACTTATAATCCGCGAGAGAAGCGACCTATAGCCTTCAGCGGATCTAGAAAATTGATTGTTTAGGAGAGTAACCTGATGGGCGGCATTAGTATTTGGCAACTGGTAATCGTTTTAGTCATTGTGGTATTACTGTTTGGCACAAAAAAGCTTCGTAATATGGGGTCAGACCTTGGTGGCGCTGTTAAAGGGTTTAAGAAAGCCGTTACTGACGAAGAGAAAAACAAGCCACTTGAAAAAGAGTCTGGCGAAGTGATTGATGCAAAAGCAGAAAAGGTTGAAGAAGAGAAGCCTAAAAGCTAACGCCCATTTTACTCGAGCATCACTATGTTTGATATTGGTTTTCTTGAATTAGTCCTGATAGCCGTACTTGCGCTCCTTGTTTTGGGCCCTGAGCGTTTACCTCATGCCGCCAGAACTGCTGGTAAATGGGTGGGCAAAGCAAAGCGCATGGCGAGCAATTTGACCGAAGAGGTCGATCGGCAACTCAAAGCTGAAGAGCTTCGAGAGCGCATTAAAGACGCCGGTGACGATATCAAGGTTGAAGAAGTTCAAAAAACCATTCGAGAAGCTCTCGATAGAGCTGAAGACTTCAAACACATGGTCAACAAAGACATATCTGCTGAACAGCTCGATATTGCGCCAGTGACAACACCTGTGCAGGCAGCGCCCTCAGATGCTGAAAATACAGGTAAGGCTTCGACCTTAAAAAATTCTTAATTGATTAACTAGAAGACCCTGAAGTAAATGACCAATTCGTCATCTCCTAATACCGGCAAGCAAACACCTCCAAACGAGCCCTCTAACACGGCAAGTGGAACGAACGTGGAGCAACAGCAGCCGCTGATCCAACACTTGATCGAGCTCAGAGATCGTATCCTTCGCTCTGTTCTCGTGGTGCTTGCTGTATTTTTAGGCCTCTATTACTTCGCAAATGATTTTTACCTCGTCATTTCTGAACCACTTCGAGTCTATTTGCCTGAAGGCACCTCGATGATTGCAACTGACGTAGCATCACCTTTTTTAACGCCGTTCAAGCTCACGCTAGTCATGGCCATTTTTCTTTCGATGCCCTTTATCCTGTTTCAATTTTGGCGTTTTGTTGCTCCCGCACTGTATAAACACGAAAAGCAGTTAGCGATCCCCCTGCTTATATCTAGCGTAATGCTGTTTTACATGGGCGTTCTATTTGCCTATTACGTTGTATTCCCTCTGGTGTTCGGTTTCTTTACTAGCGCCGGCCCAGAAGGCGTGACGGTTATGACCGACATTAGTAAATACCTAGACTTTGTCTTAAAGCTATTTTTTGCCTTTGGACTCGCTTTTGAAATCCCTATTGCCACGGTGATTTTAGTGGCAACAGGTGCATCGACCCCCGAAAGTCTCAGCCGAAAACGGCCTTACATCGTGGTGGGCTGCTTTGTGATTGGCATGCTATTAACGCCACCTGACGTGATATCTCAAACACTACTTGCCATCCCCATGTGGCTACTGTTCGAAATTGGCGTGTTTTTTAGCCGAATGGTTGATAAGCGCACACCTCCTGATTACCCAGAAGAGAACGAACAAGGCTAGCCTTTTCGCTAGCCTAACCGCTTCATTATGAATATCGCCCTGCTTTTTGAAGACGACTTTATCGATGACGACACCGCTGTCGTAACCGATCGACGACTCAAGCATTTACAGCAAATTCGAGATATAAAGCTAGGCGACCAGATAGGCGTAGGCCAAGCGGATGGCCTGCTAGGTGATGCGACCGTTGTTGAGCTTGATAGCGAGTCAGCAACATTAAAAATCATCTGGAATAAACAGCCACCCGCCCCACTACCAGTCACCCTCATTATCGCCTTACCTCGCCCTAAAATGGTTAAACGTATCATTCAAACCATTGCCACCATGGGGGTTAAAGAGCTTTATTTTATTAACACTTATAAGGTCGAAAAAAGCTTTTGGCAATCACCTTGGCTAACCGAAGCCAAGTTATTAGAGAATATTATATTAGGCCTCGAGCAAGCCATGGATACGCGGCTACCAAAGATTCACCTCAGAAAACGCTTTAAGCCCTTTGTGGAAGATGAGCTAACGGGCATTTCAAAAGACTCGCTCCGTTTGGTTGCTCACCCGTCTGATAGCCAAGACTGCCCTATTCAGGTAAAACAACAAACAACCCTTGTGATTGGCCCAGAAGGAGGATTTATCCCTTATGAGATCGAAAAACTAGAGGCCTGTGGCTTTACCCCCGTTAGCTTAGGTGATCGTATTCTAAGAACCGAGACTGCAGTCCCTGTTCTTCTTGCTAAACTGTTCTAAACTCCCCCCATGACTATTCGTATCGCCCTAGCCTCAGACTTACACATTGAACTCAGCTATGGCGCTGTTCCCATTCCCGTGCTCCCAACAGATGCTGATGTTATTGTGCTAGCAGGTGATATTACCAATCGCTACCACAAGACCAAGAACCAATTTGACCAGACCTTCGCCGCTTTCAGGCGCCACTTTAAACAACCCATTCTGTTTATACCAGGCAACCATGAGTACTACGGCAGTCACTTTCAAACGCTTAATCAAGAGCTACCTGAAATCTGCGAGCGATATGATATTACATTACTACAAATGGGCTATGCCGACATCAAAGGCGTCCGATTTTTTGGCTGCACGCTATGGAGCGATTTTCTGCTTCATGGCAAAGATGAAATGCCTTGGGCAATACAAGCCGCACAACGGCGGTTAGCAGACTACCGAGCGATCAGTTTCAACGATGAACTCATTCAGTCGGTCGACACTCGGGCACTCTTTAAACAACATTTTAAATGGCTTAATAACGCCCTAAACGAATGCCCACCCACAATGAAAAAAGTGATTTGCACACACTTTGGGCCCGATAAAGAATGTGTCAATCCAGACTATAAGGGAGATGAACTCAACCCTTACTACGTTAATAACCTAAACGACTTTATCACTGAACAACAACCTGACTTATGGCTGTTTGGTCATACACATTTTAATGTCGATTATCTAGTAGGGAAGACCCGCATAGTGTCTAATCAGCTGGGGTATCAGCGTGAACAAACATATTTTAATTCTGAGCTTTGTTTGGAATTAGGGGAATAACGTACGCTGTTATTTTGGATTGACGTATGTAGGCCGTTATAACATTCTGCGGTATTTCGTTTTAAGGCACTTTACCATCAAGCCCCATGGCCTGAGAGACTATCTGGTTCTTCAAGAAACTCCGGCTATTTAGCCAACGCATGCCAGTATTTCTTAATAATCTAACCGCTAATGAGTCTTGCGAGAATAGTTGTTTAAACCCTTCCATTAAGCCCATCATCGCAAGGTTTGGTCCCATTCTTCGGCGCTGGTAGCGCTTTAGCATTAATGAGTCATTTGCAGCTAACCCTTGTACTGAACCTTTGATCAGCTCGTCTGCTAAGACAGCTACATCTTGCAGTCCTAGATTAACCCCCTGCCCTGCTAGCGGGTGAATGGTATGCGCAGCATCACCGACTAAGGCAATATTAGACGTTACGTATTGCTTTGCATGGCGTTGCCGTAATGGGATGCTATACCGTTTAGATACGGCTTCGATGCGTCCTAAGCGATGCTCAAAGCTGCGCCCCAATTCTTGGCAGAATACGTCATCACTTAGCGCCATCAATTCTTTAGCGCGTTCAGGTACAGCTGACCATACAATAGATGAGTAATGAGACGCTGTCGCGTCACAACCTAATGGGTCAGCGGCCAAGGGTAAAAATGCTAATGGCCCTGTATTCATAAAACGTTGCCAAGCCGTTTTTTCGTTATGTTTTTCAGTTTTTACCGTAGCGACAATCGCATGATGCTGGTAATCCCACTCTCTTGTGGGCAACCCTGAAACCTTACGAATAAGCGAGTTAGCGCCATCTGCGGCGACAACCAACGTCGCGCTTATCTGAACGTCACTCTCTAATACTAATACAGGGCGTTCTCCGGTTAATTCAACCTGTCGAATTCGTTCACCCGTCAATAGTGTAATGTTGTCATGGCACTGTAATTGTTCGTATACAGATGTGACGGTAATGCTATTCTCGACAATATGCCCTAATGCCGGTTGATAAAGCTCTGCTGCAGAAAACTCGATACTCGCCGTACCATCGCCGTCCCACACTTTCATTTCTTGATAAGGACTGACGCGCTTTTCAAGCATTCGCGGCCATATTCCCAAGTTATCCAAAAATGTTTGAGATGCGACCGTCAGCGCACTGACTCTTGGGCAGTACTGATCAACGGCTCTTTGTTCAGTCTGCGAGCCAGCTACGTCATTAGGGCTAACACTGCCACCGGCGATTAAACAACCTAATGACTGACCTTCGACCACGGCAACACTATACGCTGTTTTGGCAAGCGCACAGGCCAGAGTAGCGCCGACCATTCCGCCGCCCACAATAACGATATCGTATGAATGCTTTATGCTACTCATGATGAAATTTTTGCCTCTGATCCGCCTAGTCCCATTGCCTGCCTCGCAAATAGTCGCTTGGCCCCCGGCAGTATATCCAACCCTACTAATCCTAAATCTCTAAACAGGCCAATACCTGCGTTCGCATCGCCGAACAATCGCGTAATTTTGTCACTAAACAAGATGGTTTTATCCTGATCAATATGGCGATCATGCTCATATCGTTGCAACATAGATAATGAACCAATATCCTCACCCTTATTAGTCGTCTCTATCACTCGTTCAGCTAGTGCGACAACACCTCTCAACGCAAGGTTATATCCTTGCCCTGCAACAGGGTGCAAGGCATGAGCAGCATTCCCTACAACCACGATACCTGCTCGGACCTGTTCGACTGACTGCGTTAGTTTTAAAGGATAATGAGCCCGTGTCCCCACATGCTCGATCTTGCCTAACCGATAACCAAATCGACTTTGGAGTAGCGCTATAAACTCGACATCAGGCATCGCCATCACGTCAACTATCTGATCTTCAGGTAGAGTCCAAATTAATGCGCAGTCTGAATTAGACCGATTATCAGCGCCCCCTAATGGCAACATCGCAATAGGGCCATCCTCTGTGAAGCGTTCAAAGGCTTCATAATCGTGATGATTTGAAGTGGTTACATTCGTCACTAGCGCATGCTGGCCGTAGGTCTCTGTTCTCATTTCTATACCGAGCTTTTGGCAGGTTTCTGACCGCCCACCATCGGCGATAACCACTAACTTCGCCGTAACAGTTTGCCTTTCTGCTTTGGTATCAAACTGACCCGTCTCTTGGTTTCGTTTGATCAAGGTAATGCAATTAGACATTTCAGTTCGCGCGATATCGTCAACCTTAGCAGGGCAAATAAAGTCGACATTGCTGTTGGCTTTGAGCGCTGCAATAAGCGTTCTACCTATCCACTCATTGGGTGCAACGTAACCTAATGCCTCAACATTATAATCGTTTGCTTTGAGTCGCGTTGCGCCAAAACGCCCTTTGTCTGAAACATGTATTTTCTTGATCGGTGTGACATGCTGAGATAGCGTATCCCAAAGCCCTAACTGCTGATAAATAAGCCTGCTACCCCAAGAAATAGCCGTCGATCTCGAATCATAGCTAGGCTGAAATGATTGACAGCTATCATCATGCTCGACCATTGGAAACGGTTCAATAACAGCAATTTTTAATACTGTATTTCTCAACGCCATTGCCAAGCTTGCGCCAACCATACCGCCACCAATAATCACCACGTCATAATGACTACTCATTAATGCACCCTGCTTTTAGTTCGGTTATTGTTAGGCCCCTTGACCCATCAACGCTTCAATTTCTGCTACTTCTTTTGGTGCGTTTTCAGAAAGTACTCGAGCCCCCTCTTTGGTCACAACAACATCATCTTCAATTCGAATGCCAATGCCGCGCCAGCGAGGCTCTACATCTTCATTACGCGGAGACACGTAGAGGCCAGGTTCAACCGTAATCACCATGCCTGGCTCCAACACTCGCCATTCGCCGCCGACCTTGTATTCACCGACATCGTGCACATCCATCCCTAACCAATGCCCTGTTCGATGCATATAAAAAGGCTTGTAGCTTTCCTCTTCAATTAAGGTGTCTACATCACCTTTTAACAAACCATGTTCGACTAACCCTTCAACCAGGACTCTTACCGCAGCCTCATGAGGGTGGTTCCAATGGCTGCCCGGTTTAACCGCTGCAATAGCCGCTTTTTGAGCATTCAGCACTGTTTCGTAAAGCGCTTGTTGTTCAGCAGAAAAACGACCGTTTACGGGGAATGTACGCGTAATATCAGAGGCATAACAGTCGAGTTCACAGCCTGCATCAATTAATACTAAATCGCCATCTTTAAGGGGTGCGTTGTTTTCAATATAATGCAGAATACAACCATTATCCCCTCCTCCTACAATAGATGGGTAGGCGGCTGAACGGCTTCCCGCATCCATAAAGGTGTGAGTAATTTCGGCTTCAAGTTGGTATTCGTATTTTCCAGGTTGGCAGGTTTGCATCGCACGCTTATGGGCCTCCGCACTAATTTCTGCAGCTTTAGCCATGAGTTTAATTTCAGCTGCACTTTTAAACAATCTCATATCATGTAAATAGTGCTCAAGCGCTACAAATTCACCCGGTGGATGAGCGCCATTTCTGACTTTGCTGCGAATGACGTTAATCCACTCCATTAAGCGTTTATCAAACTGTGCATCAAGCCCCATTGAGTAAAACACTTTTTCAGTACCCTCAATCATACCGGGTAAAATATCGTCTATATCTCCGATGGGAAACGCATCGTCCACACCAAACATCTCGGGTGCGCGCTCTGGGCCCGTAATGACCCCATCCCAAAGCTCTTTTTCGATATCTCTCTCTTTACAGAATAGAACACTTTCACCGTGCTCGCGTCCAGGAATTAAAACCAGCACAGCATCCGGCTCAGGAAACCCCGTTAAGTATTGAAAATCACTATTTTGCCGAAAAATATAATCAACATCTCTATTACGAGATTTCACAGGAGCAGCCGAAAGAATAGCAATGCAATTATCGCCCATCTGCTCTATGAGGTTTTTTCGCCGCTTAGCAAACTCTTTGAGAGAGATACCCATAAATTTGAACACCCTACCGAATAAATTATTTTTAGATTATTTAACGCAATGATTAATGAAGTGTTGTACTTTGCTCAGCCTCAGGATCTTCCTGACCATTAAACTCAGAAAACACAGTGACGACGCCAACTCTGACATACTCAATAATCTCAATGATTTCTTTTTCTGCATCTTCACTATCTTCAGCTTGGTCATCTATTTGAGAAATCGCAACCAGGTCTCTCAAAAGCTCTTGTATATCGGCATCTGCCGTCTTTAACTGCCCTTTTGCTGCCAGAGCCAGCCCTTCAAGAAACCCTCTAACCCACATACCCAAAGCTTCAACTCGCTGGTCGAGCACAAACTCATCATCAGGCAATACCAGACTGAACCCCATGGCCATTTCTTCAAGCTGCTGTAAGTTTGTAGTATATAATTCAATAAGATTAGTAAGCGCACGCTCACTTTTATCGTCTTGCACTAACTGTTCTAGCCCCATGTGCTCAACCACAAGCCTAATCCATTCGTCAGCGTTTAGTCTCTCACCACCCGCTAAACGGCCAATAAGTAAACCATGCAATTCACAAGGATGATTTATAGCGCCCTGGCTTGCGTAGAAATTGGCTAACCAATCAAAGTCAGTCTCTTGCTCAATGTTAAAATCAGTCATAGATAAGTCATTTCCAGTCGAGATGGGTTATCGCTCTATTATACGGGTTGAACAGAATGAAGAAACTAAACTACAGTGATTTGTTTCATTAGAGGTTTTTTTCAACAAAACCGCTATACTCAGACTTAAGTAATTCGGGCATCAAATCAACGTATTGAGCGCTATTTAGAGAAAAAGCGTTAAAAATTAAAAAATATTTGTGGTAAGGCCTCTTGTCGGATTGACCCATGACGAGCGCCAAATTATAGTTTTAACAAACAGGTTTTCGGAAAAGTATTATGGCTGAAGCCAAATTAGAAGTTTTGTCAGATAAAGTAGAACGGCTCATAAAGTATTGTGCGCAATTAGAGAGCGATAACTCTGCCCTTCGGGAATTGCAAGAAGGTTGGCACCAAGAGCGCTCTCAGTTAATGCAGAAGAACGACTTAGCGCGTAATAAAATTGAAGCAATGATTGGCCGTCTTAAAGCGTTGGAGCAACATTAATGTCCGAAAGTAATACCGTAGAAGTTAAAATACTTGATAAAGAGTATTTAATTGCGTGCCCGGATGAAGCTCGTTTACAGCTAGAGCGCGCGGCAAAACATCTGGATAACAAAATGCGTGAAATCCGTAATGGTGGCAAAGTGCATGGCACCGAGCGAATTGCTGTGATGGCTGCACTCAATATCACCCATGACTTGCAACAAGGTTCACAGCTTTCAGAAGATACCAATAAGATCATTCAAGATCTTGATGAGAAACTGGACGCGGCATTATCTAAAGCACAGTAAATAAGCCATTCTTTAGTTTTCTATGTTAAGAATGGTTAATTTTTGCTAAAAATCAAATAACCAGATTTAAACCTTCTCCCGCTTCTATTATACTAAGCATTAGTTTCCTGGTGTGTTAGCGAGTTGGATAAGTCCTCGAGCCGATAAGCGTTTTACCGGTGGCGACTCAGGGTAATGTGTGCAAGTCCCCACGTCTTTTATAGAGGTATTCGTATCTCTTTAAGGATATTAGGGGAAAGCCTAATTTATCACAGCTGCTACCACCTTGAACCATAGGGTTCAAGGCCATATTCGACCGCGGCACATTGGGAAACTTCTATCAACTATGGTCAATCACGTTCCTTCAAAACCCGCTTTCGACAAACCCTCACTTAGACGCCAAATGCGCAAAAAAAGACGATCTCTATCGCCTTTTCAGCAAAAGAACGCCGCACAAAAACTAACGTCTACACTAACCCTAAGCCCTTTTTTTAGCCGAAGTAAGCATGTTGCTATTTACTTAGCCAACGATGGAGAAATAGACCCTTCAGTATTTATAACTAAACTGTGGAAGAGCAACAAGCACTGTTACTTACCTGTTTTGCACCCAACAAAAAAAAATCACCTTTGGTTTTATCGATACAACCAGAAAACACCACTGAAAAAAAATCGATTTGGCATTTTAGAACCTTTGATCAACAATAAATCAAGAATATCGCCGTGGGCACTTAACTTAGTGTTATTCCCGTTGGTCGCTTTTGATAGCCAAGGAGGACGCTTAGGAATGGGCGGAGGTTTTTATGATCGGACGTTTGAATTTACACGAAAGGATAAAGCGAGCGCCTTAGGTAAAAGAACTCAACTTTATGGTTTAGCACATCACTTTCAAGAAGTTGCATCAATTCCACTAGAGCAATGGGATATCCCACTACACGGCATAGCAACCGATAAGCAACTCTTTATCACTCATTGAATAAACAAAGGGCGTTTTACTTAGTCAATAAGAAAGCGCCCGTATTGCTTAAAATTACTTTTCTGCAAGTGTCTGAGTAACCGCCGCCTGACTAAGGCGAGGTTCATCGTCAGACAAAATCGAGGCAAACCCCGTTGCGGCTAATCCTAAGCAAAACAAAAAAACAAGTGCAACCATGCTGTCAGGCTTACGCTTCATAGATCCCCCAAAGATCCATTATTGTTAACGTTTCGTAGATTTGAGGCCGTCCATGCTCTCATTTTTCTTTTTGTGGGCATCCTTGCAGTTAAATACGACTCATAATAAGTGTATTTTGATAATCAATTAGTTGTAGCTGTATTACAAACTGTAACACAGCTAACAACGGTAACCTTAAGATATCCTATATTTCGAATTTGTCCAGTTTTCGAGTAATTTTCGCCCAACTATGGTGCGAATTTATGCTGAACTCCCCAAAAATAGCTTATAAGCAGGGTTATCCGTTTCATCCCAGTATCTAAAACCCACCTTGTCTAGCATTTTATGGAGCTCGGGTAGATCGCTATCATCAACCTGAACACCCATCAGTACACGACTATAAGCTGAGCCATGGTTACGGTAATGAAACATCGATATATTCCAACGCGTACCCAACGACATTAAGAATTTCATTAACGAACCTGGGCGTTCTGGAAACTCAAACCGAAACACCTTTTCGTTATCTGTTGCCGCTGAGTGACCACCGACCATATAACGAATATGTAGCTTTGCCATTTCGTTATCCGTCAAATCAAGCACTGGGTAACCGTCTTCTTTTAGACTCGCCAACAGTTCTTCGCGGTCTTGACCGCCCTGCTGGATTTGAACCCCAACAAACACTTGGGCAGCAGACAAGTCGGAATAGCGATAGTTAAACTCAGTAATGTTACGCTTACTCAACGCTTGTACAAATTGCTTGTAGCTTCCAGGCCGTTCTGGCAACGTCACCGCCAGTATCGCTTCTCGCTTTTCACCTATTTCAGTTCGCTCAGAAATGTAACGTAAGCGATCAAAGTTCACATTGGCACCACTCACGATTGCAGCCAAATTGAGGCCTTCTATGCCTTCGCGATCGACGTATTTCTTTAAGCCTGCAATCGATAAAGCACCCGCAGGCTCAGCAATAGAGCGAGTATCATCAAAGACATCTTTCATCGCTGCACAAATTTCGTCAGCCGTCACTTTAATGACCTCATCAACACAGTCTTTTGCCACTTCAAATGGCAACTTGCCAATCTGCTTAACAGCAACCCCGTCGGCAAAAATACCGACCTCATCAAGGATCACACGTTTATTGGCTTTAAGTGCTTCATATAAACATGCAGACTCATCTGACTCTACACCTATTACCTTTACGTCTGGTCTTACGTACTTAATATACGCTGCCATACCGGCGATCAGTCCGCCACCGCCTACAGGTATAAAAACTGCGTGCAGCGGTGCGGAGTGCTGCCATAACAACTCCATTGCAACCGTTCCTTGCCCGGCAATCACTTCTTCATCGTCGTAAGGAGGGATATACACCATACCCTTTTTCTTGACTAGGTCTTGCGCATAAGCCGACGCTTCATCAAACGCATCACCAATAAGAATCACTTTTGCCCCTCGACTCTTAACCGAATTCACTTTTATTTCAGGGGTTGTTCTCGGCATTACAATAGTCGCTTTTATGCCCAGTTTTTGAGCAGAATACGCTAACCCTTGTGCATGATTTCCGGCAGACGCAGCGATAACACCTTTAGCTTTTTCTTCTTCTGTCAGCTGAAAAACCTTGTTGTATGCGCCCCGAATTTTGAATGAAAAAACCGGCTGCAAGTCTTCTCGCTTAAGCACAATATGGTTTTTAAAACGGGTAGAAAGAAGTCTGGCGTGTGTTAAGGGGGTTTCGATAGCTACGTCATAAACCCGCGCATCGAGTATCTTTTTTATATATCGCTGTGACATGAGATATTTTTCTATCTGTATGAGGGTGGAACGAAGCATTAACGATTTGTTAACGGTACAACGCCTTGAAGAAATTACAGTACTGGATCTTTACTATAACAATATTATCTTATTGATTCGAGATTACTACCCTAACACTGTTTTTTTCGCCACAAAACACGATTAACCTTGAATTAAAAGACGACCGGTCATATATTATGATCATGCCAAGACCTAGACGAAGTGAACAGACGCGCGAAGCGCTAATAGAAAACGGTATCGAACAGCTATCTTTGAATGGCTACCACGGTACTGGAATCAAACAAATACTCGATGCGGTAAACGTACCCAAGGGGTCGTTTTATAATTATTTTGCTAGCAAAGAAGCCTTTGTCGCTGAAATTTTGCGCGAGTATAGCCATCAATATCTGAAGATACTTGATGACTACGTTGCTAACTCTGAAGAGTCCCCCCTCGATAAAATTAAAACCATATATGAATTTATGCTGACTAAATTCTCTAATGAAAACTGCCAACGAGGCTGTTTAGTGGGCAGCATTGCAGCCGAAATAGGTAACCAGAGTGAAGTCTGCCAAGCGGCTATGCTGGAGTCAGTGGCACTATCTAAAGAACGCGTATCCACCCTCATTCAGCAGGCACAAGACAGGCGCGAAATCCGCAATGATTTAACCGCAGACCAAGTGACAAATATTTTTTGGGCAACGTGGGAAGGCAGCCTGCTAAAAATGAAAATGGAAGGAAGTATTGATTCTGCAAAAGACACACTTTACATCATGTTGGATCACCTACTTAAACCCCTAGCCATCAACCAGAATACATAGACGATCCGTCTACCGCACTATTAAAGAGGACAATTTCGTGAATAAAGATATTAACCTGAGCGACTCGTTCACCTTAAAAAACGGCACCGTTATTAAAAATAGGTTATTCAAGTCGGCCATGAGCGAGCAGCTTGGTACTAAAGATCACAACCCAACCAAAGGGCTAGCAACACTTTATAAAACATGGGCCGAAGGAGGCCTAGGGCTGTCTATTACTGGCAATATTATGATAGATCGCACCGCACTGGGCGAACCTAAAAATGTAGTTTTAGATACTCAAAGTGATTTAGAACCATTCAAAAACTGGGCTCAAGCAGGTAGCGTAAACGGTTCTCATATATGGACTCAACTTAACCACCCGGGTAAACAAATACCCAACTTCATTACCAAAGAGCCCGTTGCACCTTCGGCAATCGCTCTTGAAAATGGGCTTGAAAAGGGGTTTAACCAGCCTCGTGCGCTAACAGAAGACGAGATATTCGAGATCATCAACAAGTTCGCCACAGCGGCAGAATTATCGAAGCAAGCAGGCTTCACAGGCGTACAAATTCACGGCGCACACGGCTACCTTGTCAGCCAGTTTTTATCGCCTCGTCACAATCAGCGAGATGATCAGTGGGGCGGCTCTCTTGAAAATAGAATGCGCTTTGTATTGTCGGTCTATCAAGCAATACGTGAAAAAGTAGGCGCCGATTTCCCGATTGGTATAAAACTCAACTCTGCTGATTTTATGCGAGGCGGCTTCACCGAAGAAGATTCGATGGAAGTCGTTAAAGCATTGGCAAACGCGGGGATTGATCTTATTGAAATTTCAGGCGGTACCTACGAAAGCCCGTCAATGGTCGGTCATAAAATGAAACCCACCACGCAAAAACGCGAAGCCTACTTTTTAGAATATGCAGAAAAAGTGCGAAGTCTAATTGATACGCCTCTGGTGGTAACAGGTGGATTCCGGTCTGCTGATGGCATGGTGACAGCCCTTAGAAGCGGCGCAACAGACTTTATTGGTCTTGCTCGCCCACTAGCGGTATATCCAAACTTACCCAACGAGCTCATGGCAAATGCGTCTCACAGCATTGAACTCCGCCCTCTCACCACCGGTGTAAAAATGGTTGACAAGATGGCGATGCTTGATATCACATGGTACGAGTTTCAGCTTGAAAGAATGGCTAAGAAGAAAGCACCAAAGCCTGATATGAGTGAATGGGGTACATTCTTGAAAACGTTACTCGGTGCAGGGGTCTACGCATTTAAGAAACGCCGCGCTTAATCTGTAGCCGCCGATTTTTAATCTTCACAAATTGACCCATTAGAATGGGAGGGCGTCGTCCGCCCATTCTAAATTCAGCCACACTATTAAAGCAATAAACTCCCCGCCTCCCAACACTCTAATAACTCGTCAGCTGGCTTAGGTTTACAATACAGATAACCTTGAGCGAAGTTACACTTCTGATGAAGCAAATAATCTCTATGCGCTATTGTCTCGACCCCCTCAGCTAAGACCGTCAAGCCTAATGATCGCCCCATACCAATAATCGCATTAACAATAGCCTCATCATTGACATCATCCAGAATATCTCGAATAAATGACTGATCAATTTTCAATATATCAATGGGAAAGCGTTTTAAATAGCTCAACGATGAATACCCTGTACCAAAGTCATCAACCGCTAAGGTAATGCCTAACCCCTTTAGACTATGAAGCTGAGCGATCGTGTCTTCTACATCCTCAATAAGAATACTTTCAGTCAATTCAACCGACAAATGCTTAGCCTGCAACCCAGTGGAAGCCAATGAGCTTTTAATCACATCACAAAGATGGTCGCCATGCCTAAACTGGTAAGCCGAGACATTCACTGCCACTTTAACTTCAGGAAACCCTTGCAGTTGTAGTCGTTTATTTTCTTCACAAGCTTTACGAATAACCCAGTCCCCGATCGTACCAATCATCCCCGTTTCTTCTGCTAAAGGGATAAACGTAAGGGGCGATATCATCCCTTGAATGGGGTCAATCCAACGAATCAACGCTTCTAAGCCAATCAACTCCCCGGTTCTTAAATCAACTTGAGGCTGATAATGTAAAACAAAGTGCCCACTTTCAACGGCGTGTCGTAGCTTATTCTCAAGTAGCAACCGCTCTTGAGCCTTCGTGTTCATTTCTTCTTTGTAGAATTGGAAGTTATGCTTCCCTTCTGCTTTAGCATGATACATAGCCATATCAGCATTACGCATCAGTGTATCTCGGTCACTTGCATCTTGCGGGTATACTGAAATACCGATACTAGAACTGATGATGACCTGGTTACCCATTAGCTCAATAGGCTTAGCCAATGTCTCAATAAACTGCGACGCAATATCCGTAATTTTCTCAACACTAGGAATGCCCCTCAAAATAATAGTGAACTCATCTCCACCTAAGCGTGAGACAGTGTCTTCTTCCCGAACCAGCTCCAGAAAACTCTTCGCCACATGTTGTAACAGCATATCGCCGTACTTATGCCCTAATGAGTCATTGATCCGCTTAAAATTATCAAGATCAAACAACATCACCGCCACCATTTGATGGGGGTAGCGTTTAACGCTGGCAATAGCTTGATCTAGCCGATCGGCTAATAGCCTTCGATTTGGAAGATTCGTTAAGGGGTCATAAAAAGCGAGTTTTTTAATCGTCTCCTGAGCCTCATGTAGCTCAGTGTTATCTTCCTGAGTTGAAAGATAATGAGTAACATTGCCCTGCTCATCTTTAATGGGCGAGATGGACTGCAACGACCAATAAAGGCTTCCATCTTTCTTTTTGTTTTGAAGTTCACCATTCCACTCTTCGCCCGCCAATAAGGTTTCCCAGATTTCTTGGCTAATCGCATGAGGGGTGCTTTCGCTTTTAAACACCTTAGGTTTTTTACCGGCAACTTCAGCTAACGTATAACCAGTTAGCTTAATAAATGAACGATTTACATACTCAATATCGCCGTCAGCATTGGTAATAATGATCGCGTTTGCGCTTTGTTCTACCGCCTGCGATAGCTGTCTCAGTTTACCCTCGGCGATTACTCTCTGCTCTTCATGATCAAGGTGCAATATGGCGGCACTAAGATCATCACTCAGAGTGGTCAACAAATTAAACATCTCATGACCAAAAACATTAGGGAGCTCTGAGTAAATTGTAAATATAGCAAACACCTGGCCTTCAGCTTTAAGGGGCACCGCTGCAATAGCCTGAAACCCTCTTGATACCGCGGCATCACGCCAAAGCTCAAAATCTGGATCAATGGTCACGTCATCCACACAATACACTTTTGCGAGTTTTGCCGCTTTTCCTACAGGCCCATTTGACCATTCCGACTGGTCCGCTCTCATTTTCAGGCCTTTTAAATAACCACCTTCATCACCCGCAAATTGGCTCGGCACCACATTGATACCATCGATTAAGCCGACCCATGCCATTTTAAAGCCGCCCTTCTGAATCGTAATATCACAAATACGCTGAAACAAATCCTCTCGATTAGTCGCTAACAAAATCGCCTTATTTGTATGACTCAGTACCGTATAAAGCCGATTTAGGCGGGTAAACTTCTCTTCAGCTTGCTTGCGTAGGGTAATATTTCGCCGCACATGCACCATGCCTGCGAGCTTATTTCTAAAGTGTATGTTTGATAATGAAACTTCGAACCACTGCTCATCGTCTGGATTAAAAAACTCGAAACACCGCAACTGTTTTTGGTTAACAATTGCCTGACATATCTCACACGCCGCCATATCCGTACTTGCCGGGTGGAGTATCTCATGGCAATGAATACCTATAAGATCAGAAGAAGATAGTTGAGTAACGTCTCTGACCGCCTCGTTAACTTGCCTAACCACACCACGACCATCAATCACAACCGTTTCATCAGGGATCGCATCGTAAGTGTTCGCTTCACGCGAAAGGTTTCTAAAAGGTTCCTTTAATGAAGACTCGATTAACGCGACATAAATTGCCCAAAATGAAATTAGCTTGAGTAGGTGTCCGACCATCAACATCACGCCGTCTAGATCACTGTACAGTGTAAAAGAAAGCTCAGCCGCTATTGTGAATATGATTGATGTGTACATTAGACGTAATACGTAAGTATCAATTCTCTTACGCTCACGCCACAACGCAAAGAATGCTAACGCCAGCATAGCAATAATAATATATTCGCTTATGACCTTTATCGCTTGCAGACCGTCACCCGCAAGATACATAACGGGAACCCAATGATTAATAACCGCCCAAAGCCCTAAAACCGCAAACATGGCACAGTAAAAAAATGCCATAAATCGATTGAGTGTCCGGTAAATAAAGATGGGCGCAGCGAGCAGAACAAATGCCTCAAAAAACCTCGAGATAACCCATATTTGTAATGTCGGGTTTGCATCTTCTATCGAAAAGAAAGGTAACCCCAAGAACGTAAGCATATGAAAAAGGTCGAGTGTACCGACCCAAAAATAACCTACGCCCAAAAACATCAAATAGTTATTACGTGAGAGTGCATAGGTATTCCATGCAACAACGAATGTTATCATTGCAATGGTAACGGCAAATAACTCAGACAGCGTATGGAAAAGTAAAGGGCTAAATAAATTCACCGGAATCAACCCGGCCACAAACAAGACCGGCGCCCACCAATTAGAGGCAACGGACTCTAACGTTTTTGCCATACCTGTATTCTTTAGCTGAGTATTAATAAGTCCTCACACATATTTTCTATCAAACGCGTTCTAACGATGTATCGGCAAACTTACTGAATGTCGATGCCAAAAACCTATTGGCTATAGTCTATGCACGGCGGTTTATGCATACTGATATTTAATAATAGAAGATATTCTGAAAACCAACATTAAAATCGAGAAAAAACACATTATTAGCCTGTCCTCTTCCAACAATATATCGCAAGAACAACAACAAATAGCAACGGCACACAAATAACCAGCAAAGCCTGCCAACCCAATGTATATAGCACCCAGCCAGACGACAAAGAAGCAACAGCTTGAAGCCCAAAAACAAAAAACTCATTAAATCCCTGCGCTTTAAATTGCTCCCCTTCACGATAACTTTGTGGCAACAGTGCCGTGCCACCGACAAACAAAAAATTCCAACCTATCCCTAATAATACGAGTGACGCCCAGTAGTTCATCAGCGATTGATCGACAAAACCAATAATAATGCAAAGCACGAAGGTAAAAACGCCCGCCAACATAATATTGCTACTACCAAACCTTCCAACCAGCCAACCGCTAAAAAAAGAAGGTAAAAACATCGCCATAATATGACTCTGAATAACCCACTTGGTATCTTCTAGCGAATGCCCCATTTGAGTGTGCATACTGAGCGGCGTCGCCGTCATAATAAAACTCATAACGGCATACCCAACCGCCGCAGATAGAACGGCAGCCCAGAATAACGGCTGCGCTGCAATAACAGATAATCCGCGTCCTTTGTTTTTGTGTTCAGCCACCGGTATGGGATTAGGCTTATACAATAGAATCAAAGCACTGCCCCCTAAATACAGGACAGCCAAAATCACAAACCCGCCCGCATAAGGCGTGGCGAGAACATCTTTACTCGCGAGCGAAATCTCAGGCCCAACATACGCGGCGATTAACCCACCCAGCAGCACCCTGGCAGCCGCACTCGCCATTTTATTCGGCTCAACACTTTCCATAGCTGCAAAACGATATTGCTGAACAAAAGCTAGACCCGCACCTAAAAAAAAGATGCCGCCACAAAAGCCCCAAAAGCTCTGAGTTGAAATAGAGAACGCCGATAAAAGCGCCCCACAGGTGCTAATAAAACTGCCTAATAAAAACGCACGTTTTCGCCCTATGCGCTGCATAAGAAAAGCAACAGGAATAACCGCAACAGCAGTGCCCACCACCAATATCGCAACAGGCAATGTAGCTAATGAGCTACTAGGTGCTAACGCTGCACCAATAAAACCACCAGTAAAAACCACCATTGGGGCAGCGGTCATGGCTATTGACCCGACAACCATCAATAACCATACGTTAAATGGCAGTGTTTTCATCTAGCACCCTCAATTAGCCCCATTCTTTTAATAAGAAATAAAGGCACACAAAACAATATAGACCATCACCTCTGACAGCTGCTGTGCAGCCCCCAAGCAATCACCGGTATAACCGCCAATTTTACCAACGAGATAACGACTCAAGATTATATGCATCACAAATAAGACCGATAAAAGACTCATCACTGTGATTAGATTGAGTAACATCAGTACAGCAACAACACTCAAACCCGCAAACAACACACCATTGTTCGATAAATGGCTAGCCAACGGCCTCACTTTGCTCTGATCGATATCCTGCACATATTCCAAGCTATGAATAAAAGATATAGAGAAGAGTCGGCTAAGGGGGTGTGCGACCAAAAATGCAACAACAACGGCACTTGAATAGTCGCCATTTAATAACGGCAAGCTTGCTTGTACTCCCGCAGCAGTTGATACAGACACATCAGGCGACATAAGCGCGAGCGTAAGTAACGCCATAAATTTGATCGCTATAACCAAAAATAACCCCACCGAACCATACGTGCCTAGCCGGGAGTCTTTCATGATGTGTAGAATCTGATCTTTTTTCCAGCCGCCCCCAAACCCGTCACACATATCGGCTAAACCATCCTCATGAAATGCTCCGGTCACCCATATAGTCAGAGCCATAGACAATATTATGGCTAGCAGCGGGCCTAACAGTATAGACAAAAGTGCATAGGCTACAGCAGCAATCACGCCGACCACTAACCCAACTAAAGGAAAGTAGCGAGCAGATTCATTGAGGTAGCGTTCTTCAAACTTCACCCACTTAGGAGACGGGATGCGTGTCAAAAACATCAATGCAGTAAAAAATAGGTCTAACTCTTCACGCCAATTTATATTTTTCATAAGGATTTTAATTACAGAAAGTAGATAACAGGACGTTGGCCCGTGATAATGAAAAAAGCGCTACGGAGTGTCTGCGAATCTTGCCTAAACGTCAACAGAAGATAGTGTATAAACCTAATCAGCGCTATAATGGTTGTATCATTTGTACCCCTAGATTATTAACGTACTGACTACACCTGAGACGCACTTACGTTCCAGCAATCATGGAGATATCATGAACCAAGATCAGCTTAAAGAATCGGTAGCAAAAGCAGCCCTAGATTATATTCAACCTAAGCTATCAGAAGACAGCGTCATCGGTGTTGGTACAGGTTCAACCGCCAATTATTTTATTGATGCCCTTGCTACCATTAAAACCTCATTTGACGGGGCTGTCGCAAGCTCTGAAGCGACGGCTGAGCGGCTAAAAGCACACGGTATTCCCGTCTATGAGCTTAACTCGGTTTCATATCTTGAGTTTTATGTAGACGGTGCAGATGAAACCAACGATCAACTTGAGCTCATCAAGGGCGGTGGCGGTGCGCTCACCCGAGAAAAAATTGTAGCGGCGGTTGCCAACGAGTTTGTCTGTATTATCGACGATTCTAAAATGGTGAACATTTTGGGTGAATTTCCGCTACCAATTGAAGTACTGCCAATGGCCCGCAGTTTTGTTGCGAGAGAAATAGTCAAAATCGGCGGAGACCCGGTCTACCGTGAAGGGTTTGTCACCGATAACGGCAATATTATTTTAGATGTTCACAACATGGACCTTTCGGCCCCCATTACTGTTGAGCAGCGCATCAACCAAATTACCGGTGTTGTCACGAACGGCCTTTTTGCCTATCGCCCAGCAGATGTTGTCTTAATGGGGACTGCAGAAGGTGTTAAAACACTCAAGGCTAAATAGTCTTATAAACTAGCACTTAGAAACTCGCGAGTGCCTACCCTCGAACACCGTAATTGTACCTTGTTGTCATCCTCGCATAGGCGGGGATGTCTGTTGTTTCTGGATGGACACTCGTCAGACGGCGACACCTAGCGTGGCTGTCGTTTAATTTAAGTCAGCCGCGTAGCTTTTTAAAACATCCAACGGAATAATCTCAAGTGCTTTTATATGTGTACGAGACAAATGAACTCGTGGCGCCATCCCCTGCTCGTGCGCTTCTAACCATCGAGCCGCACATAAACACCAACGATCACCCGCTTTTAAACCCGGGAAACCATAATCTGGCATCGGGGTCGAAAGATCATTGCCTTTAAAGCGTGAAAATTCCAAAAACGTTTGAGAGGTCTCGATACATACCGTATGAGAGCCTAAGTCCTGATCGTTAGTGTTGCAGCAGCCATCTCTAAAAAAACCGGTTACAGGGTCTTCACTACAGCTAATCAATGGCTCCCCAAATACATTAACGGACTCATCCATCTCAAGCTCACTCATAATACCTCCTTAGATTACGCAACTATGTCATTTAGAAGCGCTTATTATCATCTTTTCTAAATGCCTCAAACGCGGCTAACTCCCATGGTCTCATGGCAATCATGATACTACTACCGAATCGCTCGGTTAGCGGTAACTCTTGATCCTCTTCATTGAACTGGCGAAACTCCTGAGCCAGTCGCTCCATTTTTCGAATCAATATCTCATTTGAGGCGCGCGAAAGCATGCCCGACGCAAATATTCTGGCCTCACCAGGCCCATTAAAGCGCGACTTAAAGAAGTTAGATTGTACCTCTTCATCAAAAAACCGGCTAATTGGGCCGTTTGGGATCCAACTAAAATCGGTCGACATCAGTAGTTTGACCCTATTATTAGGTTGTAACTCAATTAGCTTTAATTTGTCCAGCGCCGCGAGCATCTTAATAAGCTCATGCTCTGTCAATTTATAGGCATTCAGAATATCTTCAAACGTCCACCTATTGGCGACACAAATCGCCACTAACAATGTTTTATGGTCACTCACCAACCAGGCTTCTTGCTCTAATGTCAGCTGACTAATCAAACGCTTTTCCTGATCCATTTTTTGTAACAGCTCAGATATCTCCATATGCATTAGCTGACATATTTGATCAAGCCGCTTTAACGAAAAGTCTTTATCTGCAAACAAACGCTTGACGCTCGACTCAGCAATACCCAATGCTTCGCCAACATCTCGGTAGGTTAACCCATGAGATTTTAACGCTCGCTTTAATGCACTCACTATGCTGCCCGTTTCCGCCAACCTGCTCTCTCCTTTCGGCACATTCAAACTCATAAAGTATCACTATACGATACTTATAGTTCAGTAAACATAGACTTCAAGCATAAAGGTTGTTTATTTAAGCCTTCATCTCTAAATTTCACTCATCAACTGAACACACATACACAGTCCTATCGACATAAGCAGTCGATTAACACAAACAACACGATTCAGGAGAATCAACATGATGATTGATGAAGTGCAAAGTAATAGTCAAAGCTGGTTGTTTTTCGTTAAAGCATCTTTTGCCATCTCACTCCTCGCAATGGCTGTCGGTATTGTCATGATTCCTGCCGACATGATGGTTAAAGGGTATTTAGGAATATGCGCACTATTTGTCGTGAGCTCAACGATCACGATGTCTAAAACGCTTCGAGACAATCACGAAAGCCAGCGACTAATTAACAAGCTATCTGAAGCGAAGACACAACAAATTATTAAAGAATATTCAGATGCTTAAGTCGTTAATAATGAGCAAATTTTAGGAGAGTTAAGATGAACATCATGAGAAAAATTTCGACCGCACTTCGTGGTTCCGTTAGAGAAAGCGCAGAAGTAGTTATTGATGCCAATGCAATTCGTATATTTGAACAGGAAATACTCGATGCAGAACAAGGTATCGCACGATCAAAGCAACAGCTGGCTCATGTAATGGCAGAACGCGTTCAACTAGAGCGCGCTAATACCGCCCTAAAAGAGCAAATAATCAATCGTGAACAACAAGCGGCTAAAGCGTGGAACATAAATGATGAACAACTAGCAACCGAGCTGGCTGAAGATATTTTTGATAAAGAGCAGACCGTAAACGAACAACAATTGGCGGCACAAAACCTCACCACACGAGAAAGGAATCTCACCCGAAAAATTCAAGCAGCAGCACAACAAATAAAAACCTTTCGCCGAGAGCTTAGCATCGCCAAAGCAACCGCCTGCGCACAAAAGGCATCAAATTTGGCAGGCTCACACTCTCAGTCTGTCGATACCCATATCATCGACCTGAATGCATCATTACAGCGTATCAAACAAAAACAGCAACGAGTTGACGATACATCTGAGGCCATCTCGACCATTGAGAGTGAAATTGGTGAGGGCTCGCTAGATAAAAAAGTTGAAGAGGCAGGGCTAGGTACTCGAAAAGCGGATATTCAATCAATTTTAGACCGAGTGAAGAAGGTATAGACCAACACTGAAAACAGGATCGCGGCGGAGAGCAGCGTCTACAATGAGAAAATCATCTATTTATATACGATGACGCCAACATTGTAGAAGCGCCACTTTGCCGCGATATCTTGACCTAATACCATTAAGAACTACCCTAAGAGTCGCCATCCTAAATACATCAGGGAATACACCAGATGAAACTCTTAGACCTAGCCGGTAGCATTTTATTTAACAACACATTGCCCGCAACCCCTTCTAGCCAAAAAAACAAAGTAATACTCAACCCCAAAATCGAGAATTATGATCACCTCGATAAGACATCAAGGGCGTTGATAAAAAAGACTATCGCGTTTTTTGAAGCGCGAGGGAAAGCGACACTTAAAGAAGATGATCATGAGCGCACATGGTATGCAGACTTTTTAGCGTTTCAAAAAAAAGAGAAGCTTTTTGCTACTTTTTTAACACCCGAAGGCTATGGCACTAAAGACCAGCGATGGGATACCGCCAGAAACTGCGCACTTAACGAAGTATTAGGCTTTTATGGCTTAGCCTATTGGTACACCTGGCAGGTGACTATTCTCGGATTAGGCGCCATTTGGATCAGTCAAAACGAAGCCGTTAAAAAACGTGCCGCCAAACTATTAAAAGAAGGTGGTATCTTTGCTTTTGGCTTATCTGAAAAAGAACATGGAGCAGACATCTACTCAAGCGATATGCTTTTAGCCCGCCAAGAAGACGGCACCTATGTGGCTAATGGTAGCAAGTATTATATTGGTAATGGGAACAAAGCCGCGCTGGTATCGACGTTTGGCAAACTCACCGACACCGATGAATACGTTTTCTTTGTGGTCGATTCACAACACGATAACTATGAGCTAGTGCAAAACGTCGTAAATTCGCAAAACTATGTCTCCGAATACACACTTAACAACTACCCCGTTCGCGAAGAAGATATCTTAGCTAAAGGCCGCGATGCTTGGGACATGGCGCTTAACACAGTTAACGTGGGCAAGTTTAACTTAGGTTGGGGGTCCATTGGTATCTGCTCTCATGCGTATTATGAAGCGATTAATCATGCCTCTAGCCGCCGCCTATTTGATCACTATGTAACGGACTTCGTCCATATTCAGCAGCTCTTTACAGAAGCTTACGCACGCCTAACAGCAATGAAACTATTTGCGCTAAGAGGTGCCGATTACATGCGGTTTGCCAGTGCTGAAGACCGTCGCTATCTGTTATTTACTCCAATGGTTAAAATGAAGGTGACGACACAAGGCGAAGAGGTGATAAACCAACTTTGGGACGTCATCGCCGCGAAGGGGTTTGAAAAAAATATGTACTTTGAAATGGCCGTGAGAGACATTCGCGCACTACCTAAGCTTGAAGGCACGGTACATGTCAATATGGCGTTAATTTTGAAGTTTATGGCCAACTACTTTTTCAAACCCGCTAAGTTTCCTGACGTTCCGACAATGAACGAAACCACTAATGATGACTTCTTATTTAATCAGGGGGAAACAAAAGGGTTAGGTAAGACACGATTCCATGATTATCGTAAAGTGTACGACAGCGTTGACCTGCCTAACGTCAACATATTCAAAAAACAAATACGCCTGCTTAAAATGCTACTGGTGGCAGGCAAGCCCAGCAAGGAGCAAAGCAAAGATTTCGATTTCTTGTTGATTCTTGGCGAACTGTTCACCTTAGTTGTCTACGGCCAGTTAATTTTAGAAAACGCCAAAATTAAAGACATTGAAGATGACTTAGTCGATCAGATCTTTGATTTTATCATTCGTGATTTTTCAAAATTTGCACTGCAGCTAAGTCAAAAAGGGTGCTCGACGCTGGTCCAGCAAACCTTCTGTAACCAGATGATCAAACGCCCAAACGTTGATGACGCGCGCCAAATTCGCGTCTGGGAAAATTACGCCTATGACATGAAAAACCAGTACGAGATGACCCCATAAATTAGCCTAGCTAGTAAACATACTGAAACACCGTAACTGTACCTCCTGTCACCCTTGCTAATGCGAGAATGACATTTGTTTTAGGGTAGAGGCTAGCTAATTTATCGTCGAGCAGACGTTAAGTCGAGTCTGCTCGACTCTCTCATTCATTCGTTATAACGTCATTTATCATTGTTTGTCCTAGATTAAACTAAACGCTTATTGATAATCTGTCATTGTCCCTCTATATTCCATCCTCCCGAAACCAAAATCAAAGCCGTTTAACATGACAACTCCCGATCAATCGCTCTTATCTTCACAGCCGTCCCAGCCGGTAACGATTGCTAATAGTTTTAAAATGACGCTCCCTGTTTTATTCGGCTACGTTCCCATGGGAATGGCCTTTGGTTTATTGCTAGCAGACCAAGGATATGCTTGGTACTGGGCAACCATCATGGGGGTGGTTATTTTTGCTGGCGCCGCTCAATTTATGGCCATCGGGTTACTTGCAGCAAGTGCGGGGATGTTTGAAGTCGCCATGACAACGCTATTACTGAACTCTCGCCACGTATTTTATGGCTTGTCACTTATTCACCACCTCAAAGCAACCGGCTGGCGCAAGCTATATATTATTTTTGGACTCACCGATGAGACGTATTCACTACTCACGGCTCACCATGCGCTGAAGCATCAAAGCCATACAGAAAAAACACCGCTCGAAAACCAAGAGGAGGGTAAATTTCAATTTATCATTGCCGCGCTTAATCAAAGCTACTGGGTATTAGGCTGCACCATTGGCGCATTGCTGGGTGGCGCAATAACCTTCGACACAACAGGACTCGACTTTACATTGCCGGCACTATTTATGGTGTTGGTTATCGAGCAATATAAAGCGACACGAAAACTATTCCCCTTTGTGATTGCCTTGATCTGCGCGATCGCCTCGTTAACGCTCTTTGACTCCGATAGCATGCTACTCATATCCATCACGATGACATTGGCACTTCTACTGGGTAAACAACAATTAGACATTCGGGGATTAAATAGTAGAAGGAGCGCGAAGTAATGGATAATATCTTTTATCTTATTAGCTTTATTTTAACCATGAGCCTTGCAACATTTGTCACGCGGGCCGCCCCTTTTATTTTGTTTCACAAACAAGGCGAGCATCCCCTATTAGTCTTTTTAGGCCGCTATTTACCGCCCGCTATTATGCTTTTATTGCTTATCTATTGCGTTAAAGATATCAACTGGTTTGTCGATAAGGGCGGCGTCAATGAGCTAATTGCATTAAGCGTTGTGACGGCTGCTCACCTAATGCTTCGTAACCCATTGATTAGTATTTTGTGCGGGACGGGGCTTTATATGTTCCTACAGCAAAGTGCTTAAGCGTGCTATCTTGCCATCAAGCCATCATCAGCAATAACCTTAGAGGCCTTTAAATTAGCATATGATCGGTTAAACCCGTTCAGGATAGTTTCATAATGAGGGTTTGTACGATTTATCCACGCAACGACAGGGATCGTTTTTAATGGGTAAAAGTAGTAAGGAGACTCTTTATTATCTGAGTATTCGCGGAGCAACGGACCTGTTTCACTAGAGCTCCACAAAAAGTCCCCCCTTCCCTTACCAAACATTTTTAACGTCAAACGAGCCGTTCTTGCCTCAATGACTCTCGTCGCATGATTACTTTCGAGTTCTTTTAGATCTTTGAATACTAAATGAGGAAGTTCAAATCCCAACGGTATAACCAATGAGCGCCCTTTCAAGAGCGATGAGTCTATCTCAGTCTCTATCTTCTCTCTTGAATAAATCCCCCCAACCCATTGATATGACCAGTCACTCACAATGCAGCATTCATTAAAACGAGGAATTTTACCGGTAAGCAGTATATCTATATCACCATCTTCAAGCTGTTTATATGTTCGCGCAGCACTGATCGCAGTAAACTTACAACTGATACCTTGCTGCTGACACATTTTTTTAAACACATCAACAAACTCTCCTTCGACTTGATCGCGTTCATTTAAGTGATACAGCGGAGGATAATCATACCCCGCTATTTTTAACGTCAATGACTCGGCGGCCCATAAATCTAAAGATATCACCGACATTAACAAACAGTTAAAAAGCAGCTTCACTACAATGTTCCTATTAATAATCACTCAACCATACTTGGCGACTAGATAGTTTCAGTATGGATAAATATTCAGATAGCACAAACTTTTACAACATTCTGCGCCTACTATAGCGACTTATTTTTAGCTTAACGGTGTCGCTGCTGGGTAACAAAGCTGCTTTATTTTTGACTTTAAGTGCTCGGGTTTAAACGGTTTTCCAAGGTAATCGTTCATGCCTACCTCGTAAGCTTCTGCAACAAACTCATCAGTTGTGGTAGCCGTTAATGCAATAATGGGCAAAGGCGCTCCTTTCATCAAGCTGCGAATAGCCAACGTAGCCTGAAAACCATCCATCACTGGCATTTGTATATCCATTAAGATCAGGTCGTACTGCTTTTCATTAATTTTCTGTACGGCTTCTTGGCCATTTTTAGCAATATCAAATTCAACGCCCCATTTACTTAACCACTTTTGAATAACCATCACGTTTACGGGGTTATCTTCAGCAACCAAAATAGAAAGACCGTCAAGCCCCACATCGCTCTGCACATGATATCGGCTATTCATGTATTTAGACGGCCTGGATAAAAGTGCTTCGGGCGTTTTTTGCATCGCCAAAATAAAAGAAAAGCGCGTGCCTTTACCTTCTTCACTTTCAACTTGTATCTCAGAACCAAAAGCGTCCAAAAGGCCTTTGGTGATGGAAAGTCCTAACCCACTACCGCCGTAATGTCGGGTGATAGTATTGTCAGCCTGAGAGAACTGCTCAAAAATATACTCTAGCTTATCTTTCGCTATACCAATACCTGAATCCGACACCTTAAACTCAATATCCGCACTATCGTGTTCGTCTTTAATTACGTTCACCTCTAATGATACCTGCCCCTCCTTGGTGAACTTGATAGCGTTACTGGTCAAGTTAAGAAGAATTTGAGTCAAACGTACAGGGTCGCCTTGGTAGTTTTGGGCTAATTGGTCATCTAATTGAACAGAAAACTTGATACCTTTTTCAAACGCTAAATATTTAGAGCTGCTCTTAATGCTGTGAATTAACTCAGCAAGACAAAAAGGAACCGTCTCAAGGGTAATTCGGCCTGCATCAATTTTACTAAAGTCCAGCACATCATTAATAAGCGCTAGCAGGTTTTCACCCGCGAATTTAAGTATATTCAGGCTCTCAATTTGTTCTGGTTTTGGATTATCTTCTAACAGCAATTGAGCCATACCAATCACGCCATTAAGCGGAGTTCGGATCTCATGGCTCATTGTCGCCAAAAAGTTAGACTTCACCTTAGCGGCTTCTTCAGCATTATCTTTAGCTTCTATTAATGCAAGCTCGGTTAGTTTCTGTTGAGTAATATCTTTTGCCGTTGCAGCCACACCAACCGACTGCCCACTTTCATCAGTCACCACAAACTGCGTTAACAGCGCAGTAAATTGGCAACCATTCGATTTCCTAAGCGCGATTTCACCTCGCCAATTCGTTTGCTTAGATTTGGCCTCCTCAATCAAAGGTGGCTTTAATGCGTCACTATCTTGGGTGGTAACATATAAAGACTCTAATTTTCGACCAATAAGCTCGGCCTGATCATACCCATAAAGCTTTTCTGCCGCCTGGTTTGCAAACGTTATCTGGCCATCCATACCACAAAATAAAACCGCATCCAGGTCATTGTTCAGTATTTGCTTGCTGACGACTAGCTGCTCAAATCGTCGTTGTGCAGCGTCACTCTCATGTCGAAAGAAAAGAATAAACACCACAGAGCATGAGAGAGCACCTAACACAGTTGAGATTTGGATACACCCAAGCGCCTCAGCCGACAACAGGTAAACCGCAAGTGGTTCCACATTAAAAACTAAATCAAGCACAATAAAGAACACCGCGGAAGTCAAGCAGATCGCTTGCAAACGATATTCTCGATAACGAAACAGCATAACAGCCGCCGGCAACCCTACAATTAAGTAGAGATAAACAAAGCTTTCTTGCCCCAATAACGCTGAATTAAGAAACCCTAAGCTGTAATTCACCATCACAAATGAAATACGGGTAAAGCGGATATACCCTAGCTTGTTTAGATATGGGATAGAAAAATTGAACAGAACAAGCATCAGAACAGTTGAAAAAACGCGATGAAGCTCGTAATGCCAATAAATAAAGAGGTATGGAACAAGCCCTAAACCTAGGGTGATAGCAGAAGCATTACAAAGCCGTATGCACTTTTTTAAGCTCGAGGCTATATCTGGGATTACCCCCCAATCAATTAACTTTTTTATTGAAATTGCCATTTGCGAATACTACTTTCCATTTAATACCGCTAATCAAACCTAAAGCACTGGATTCGTCTCACTTGATACGTGCCAAGCAATTATTAGTGTACTTTAGCGTTAGCGTTACCCTACATTCCTAAAAGTATACTTAACACTTAGAACTAGTTCTTACTCAGTATTCACATAACGGGCATTAAAACCACATTTAGACATAAATACCTGACAGAAACGGTCACACAAGGGGCTTAACTCAAACACCCCGTCAAGCGGAATATTAATACACTCGAAAATAAACCAAGCGTTTGCTTGGTTTATTGAACTCATTCATACTCAGCCTTACTATAAAAACAATATTTAATAGGTGAGCTCTATGGATAAAAAAGGCAATTACTTTAACGATACCCATAAAATGGTACGTGAAAGCGTCAGTCAATTTGTTTCCCGCCACATATTGCCCAATATTAATAATTGGGAAGAACAAGGCAGCTTTCCCCGAGAACTTTATCAACTGGCAGGAGATGCTGGCATTCTTGGCATCGGATTTTCTGAAGAATTCGGAGGCAACGGACAGAAAGACACCTTTATGCAAGTGGCTGCCAGTGAAGAATTAATGAGATCAACATCCGGCGGTTTAGTTGCCAGTTTGGGGTCGTTAAATATTGCGCTGCCCCCTATTGCGCTCTGGGGTAGTCAGTCTCTCAAAGAAAAAGTCATCCCTCCTGTATTAAGAGGTGAAAAAATTGCAGCACTAGCGATAACAGAGCCCGGTGCAGGCTCAGATGTCGCAGGTATTTCTACAAAAGCCGTCAAAGAAGGAGACCACTACAGGGTTAATGGCAGCAAAATATTTATCACCAGTGGCGTACGTGCCGACTTTTATACCGTCGCCGTTAGAACCGGCGACCAGGGTCACGCAGGTATTAGTATGCTAATGATAGAGAGAGAAACGCCAGGCTTCAGCATAGGGAAAAACCTCAAAAAGATGGGATGGTGGGCCAGCGATACAGCAGAACTGTTTTTTGATGACTGTATGGTGCCCGTTGAACATTTAATTGGCGTCGAGAATAGCGGTTTTATCTGCATTATGACGAACTTTATCAAAGAGCGGCTATCGTTATCGATCATGGCTTACATGACCGCTCAACTAGCACTAGAAGAAAGCCTTAAATACATCAAAGAACGTGAAGCATTTGGCCGCCCTATTGGTAAATTCCAGGTAACCAAGCATAAGTTGGTAGACATGGCGACCCAAGTTGAGATTGCTAGAGAATATACCTATCGCGTCGCGGCACTAATGGACGCTGGCAAAAACCCTATAAAAGAAGTCTCTATGGCCAAAAACTTCTCTACTGAGATTTGCGAAAATGTGACGAATCACGCAGTACAACTATTTGGAGGCATGGGTTACATGCGTGAATCAGTGGTTGAAAGACTATACCGTGATAGCCGAATTCTACCCATTGGAGGGGGGACCACTGAGATAATGAAAGAACTAATTGCGAAGCAGATGGGGCTATAAGTCGACACTAATTGTATGGTTTGTGAACTTTTTAGCCCTAACTGTTGGTTTGGTGAGCAGGAACGATTATAATTCGCGCCTTTATAATTCAGGAAAACGGACAAAGGTACTTCCATGAACTTTGACAATATCCCAGCAGGCGAAAACGCTCCAGAAGACATTTATGTCGCGATTGAAATCCCTGCAAACAGCAGCCCAATCAAATATGAAATTGACAAAGATATGGGCGCACTAATGGTTGACCGCTTTATGGCAACCCCTATGTTCTACCCTGCAAACTACGGCTACATCCCTAATACCCTAGCAGACGATGGCGATGCACTTGACGTGCTAGTGGTTACACCTTACCCAGTCGTACCTGGTTCTGTGATTCGCTGCCGTCCTGTAGGCGTATTAAACATGGAAGACGAAGCTGGTGAAGATGCTAAGTTAATCGCAGTCCCTCACGAAAAAATCACGCGTCTATACGATGATGTTAAAGAAGCGACTGATTTACCACAACTACTTCGCGAGCAGATCAAACACTTCTTCGAGAACTACAAAGATCTTGAAAAAGGTAAATGGGTTAAAGTACAAGGTTGGGGAGACGCAGCTGCTGCAAAACAAGCGATCGTTGACTCTATTGCAGCCTATAACAACGATAAGTAGTGCTAACATGTTAATCTGTTAATCTGTTAATCTGTTAAGCCTATTGTTGTAAAAAAGAGTCGCTTTAAACCGACTCTTTTTTTATGTCCGATATAACAATATATTCCTCTCACCCAATCAAACATCGACCACTTCAGCATCGCTGAATACGCCACTGCGCCTACTCTGTCCGCCTTTCACAACACCACACCTACAATCAAGTTGACCAACATCAATTTTAGTTTTTTGTTTGGGAGTATAGTTGCCTCTTATATGCGACATTGTGTCGCACCTGATTTACGGAGTAAGCATGAGAAAACTGATACATAGCCTTTGTTTTGCGGCTTTTGTCGCATTTGTCTATCTGTCAGCCCCCTCGCTCTCACAGGCTGCGGATAAAACACTGCCTGCTGACTTAACAGAGCGCGTTCTTGATCAATACGAAGGCGCAGACAGCTTAGGTAAATTTGATGAAGCACTTAATGTATGGCCTGTCATGGCGGGAGATACCGTTCTAGGTTATGCCTTTGAAACCGATGACCAAGTCAGCATTCCTGCGTATTCTGGCAAACCCGTCAATGTTTTAGTTTCATTCGATGTAAACGGTATATTTAAAAACTCATGGGTACTTGAACATCACGAGCCTATCTTATTAGTCGGTATTCCAGCACATAAATTATGGGATTTCGCAGCTCAGTATATTGGCAAAGAAATCACCGACAAGATTCGAGTTGGTTTTAGCTCTGACCCTGAGGCGTTAACGGTTGATGCAGTAACAGGTGCTACCGTAACCGTTATAGTGGTTAACGATACCATTATGAAATCAGCTCACAAGGTCGCTGAAAAAATAGGCCTTATTGAACCGACTACGGGCGGTACAATACTACCTGCCACCGTTAAGAAAGATGTATTTAAAGAAGCCGACTGGACAACCCTCACCGGAGACGGCTCCATTCGCCGCTTACACCTTGACCGCGCTCAGGTTGACAAAGCCTTTATTGGTTCAACAGGCGAAGGGATAGAAGAAGCATCGGCAGATGAAAAACAAGATACCTTCATCGACATGTATTACACCTACCTCAACGCACCTACAGTGGGTAAAAACCTATTAGGTGATCGTGAGTATGATTGGTTAATGGGTGAACTTAAAGAAGGCGAACACGCAATCGCAGTGCTCGGCACAGGCCCCTACTCATTTAAGGGGAATGGCTATGTGCGTGGCGGTATATTTGATCGTATGCAACTCAACCAAGGTGACGATACCGTTAGCTTTAGAGATGTAGACCATCACCGTTTAACCGACGTATATACTGCGAATACGCCTGACTTTAAAGAGATGGATATTTTTATTATTCGTCCTCAATTTGAGTTTGACCCTGGCACGCCTTGGGATATAGAACTACTTGTACGTCGCCAGACGGGTCCGCTAGATAGTGTTTTTGTTAGCTTTGTGGGTGGGTACCAAACACCAGAAGCTTACATCGATCGCCCTATCCAACCCGTCGCAGAAGAAGAACTGCCGATATGGGTGACTATATGGCAGCAGAAAGCCTTTTCGATCTCGGTGTTAGTAGTTAGTTTAGTATTCCTAAGTGCTGTTATCTTTATGCAAGATATTTTAGTGCGCTACCCTCGCCTACTGCACAACCTTCGTAGAGGCTTCCTCATCTATACTGTATTATTTATTGGTTGGTACACCCTCGGACAACTGTCCGTCGTCAACGTGCTGACCTTTACACATGCCGTTATGGGAGACTTCCGCTGGGAGCTGTTCTTAATGGACCCCATCATATTCATTTTATGGGGCTTCACGGCTGCATCAATTTTGCTTTGGGGTCGAGGTATATTCTGCGGTTGGCTGTGCCCATTCGGAGCGCTGCAGGAACTTATTAACGAACTATCCAGAAAGCTCAAAATCAAGCAGTTCGAACTCCCTTTTGCCGTCCACGAGCGCCTATGGGCAGTAAAATATATCATCTTGCTAGCACTTTTCGGTATCTCACTAGAGTCAATGTCTACAGCTGAGCGCTTTGCAGAGGTTGAGCCGTTTAAAACAACGATCTTACTGGCATTCCAACGTGAGTGGTGGTTTGTGACTTACGCTGTAACGTTGCTCTTTATCTCTATTTTCACACGCAAAGTTTATTGCCGCTATATATGCCCTCTTGGCGCAGCGTTGGCTATTCCAACCAAACTTAGATTATTTGATTGGTTGAAGCGCCGTAAAGAATGCGGTCAGCCTTGTCAGCTTTGCGCGGTTGAGTGTGAGATTCAAGCGATTCACCCAGACGGCACCATCAATGCGAACGAGTGTCACCACTGCCTTGATTGCCAAATGACATATCACAACGAGAATAAGTGCCCACCTTTGGTGAATAAAGCCAAAAAAGCACGAAAGAATAAACCCGCGCCTAATCTGAAGCCCATTGACGCGATCAATGTCGGATAAGCCGCGCGATAAACGCAACAATTTAAACACAGTTTAAAATTAGTAAACCTAAGATAAACACGGGATATGAGTTAAATGTGTTGTCTCGTACCCCAATAAAACCCGACTAAAGCGGAGTAAAACGATGGAAGACAAGAAGAACGAAAACGAAAATCAGCCATCCATAAGCCGACGTGGCTTTTTGGGCGCATCGGCAGCTGCAAGTGCTGCGGGTGTTGCAGGCGTTGCCGGTTTAGCCGGTACAGTCATGACGCGTGAGTCATTTGCTCAAGCAGCAAAAGATTCAATGTCAAAAGCACAGGTTCACCCTGGCGAACTTGATGAGTACTACGGTTTTTGGAGTGGTGGTCAGTCAGGCGAAGTACGTATCATGGGTCTTCCGTCAATGCGTGAGTTGATGCGTATCCCTGTATTCAATGTTGACTCTGCAACAGGTTGGGGTATCACCAACGAAAGTAAGCTGATTCGTGGCAAGTCTGACAAACACCTATGCGGTGATGCTCACCACCCTCACATGTCTATGACTGACGGCCGATACGATGGTAAATACGTATTTATCAACGACAAACTAAACACACGCGTAGCTCGTATTCGTTGCGACATCATGAAGTGTGACAAAATTCTTGATGTACCTAACGTTCAGGCTGTTCACGGCTTGCGAGTACAAAAAGTACCTCACACTAAATATGTATTCTGTAATGGCGAGTTCCGTATCCCTCAGCCAAATGATGGTCGTGACCTAAACGATCCATCAAAATACTACACCATGTACAACGCCATTGATGCTGAAACAATGGAAATGGCATTCCAGGTTATTGTTGATGGCAACCTTGATAACACAGATGCTGACTACACGGGCCGCTTTGCTGCATCGACCTGTTACAACTCTGAAAATGGTGTAACACTAGCCGAGTCAATGCGTAACGAGCGTGACTGGACAGTTGTATTTGATATTCATGCGGTTGAGAAAGCAGTTAAAGAAGGCAAGTACACAACCATTGGCGACTCTAAAGTGCCAGTAGTTGATGGCCGTAAAGCCGCTAACAGCCCTTTCACGCGCTATATCCCTGTACCAAAGTCACCACACGGCTTAAACACGTCCCCAGATGGTAAATACTTTGTTGCCAACGGTAAGCTATCACCAACGGTTACGATCATAGCTATCGACAAACTACCTGCTTTATTTGATGGTAAGATCGAAGAGCGTGATACTGTTGTAGCAGAGCCAGAATTAGGCTTAGGGCCATTGCACACCGCATTTGATGGTCGCGGTAACGCATACACCACACTATTTATTGATAGCCAAATCGCCAAGTGGAATGTTGAAGATGCAATCAAAGCTTACAATGGTGAAAAGGTTAACTACATCAAGCAAAAGCTAGATGTTCACTACCAGCCTGGTCATAACCATACTTCAATGGGTGAAACCCGTGATGCCGATGGTAAATACTTGGTTTCTCTTTGTAAGTTCTCGAAAGACCGGTTCTTACCTGTTGGACCACTTCGCCCTGAGAACGATCAATTGATCGATATTTCTGGTGAAGAAATGAAGCTTATTCACGATGGCCCTGCATTCGCAGAACCTCATGACTGCATCATTGTTCACCGTTCACAATTAAAGCCTAAGAAGCTTTGGACGCGTGACGATCCGTTCTTCGCAGAAACTGTGGCTCAAGCGAAAAAAGACGGCGTTACTCTTGAATCAGAGAGCAAAGTTATTCGTGATGGCAAGAAGGTTCGTGTTTACATGACCTCTGTTGCGCCTAGCTTTGGCATGACCGACTTCACCGTTAAGCAAGGTGATGAAGTCACCGTAATTGTCACTAACCTTGATACCATTGAAGATGTAACACATGGTTTCTCAATGACAAACCACGGCGTGGCGATGGAGATCGGGCCTCAGGCAACGTCTTCAGTAACATTTACTGCAGACCAACCAGGTGTTTTCTGGTACTACTGTCAGTGGTTCTGTCATGCACTACACATGGAAATGCGTGGTCGCATGTTGGTAGAAAAAGCTTAATAAGCGCTTTAGACACGTGATCGCTTGATAACGTGCCTTAATTAGCTCAGCCTCTACTCGGAGGTTGAGCTAACTCAAGTTATCCCCTTCTTGTTTACCCTAAAATACTTAATCATATTAAATGTAATTTCATTTACAGATTCAGCCCATCAGCCTGCTAATTAGCCTATTATCTGCTGTCTGTTTTTAACGATTTGAATGAGTAGCCGTGATGTCACAAAAACCTTCAGTCCTTCACATTGGTGCCTTAATCACTTACTCCGTATTAACGGTCTTGTTTTCAGCTAACCTTGATGCCAATGAACAGCTTAGTAGTGCAGAAAATAGCGCAGAAATCAGCGACAATACAACGCGCAACATAACCGTTGTAAGCCCCACAAACACGTTACAAAAGCTGATTGATGAGGCTCAGAATGGTGACACACTCCAACTGAGACCCGGCCGCTATATTGGCAGCCTTTTAATCGACAAACCACTAACCCTCAACTGTGAACCCGGCACAAATTTAGACGCTAATAAGACCAAAGATGCCATTCGTATCACCGCCCCCAACGTCACTGTTAAGGGGTGTAATATTCTTAATTGGGGGGATGACCTCACCGCGATGGACGCGGGTATTATTGTTAAGAAGACAGCTGAAAATGCCGTGATCAAAAACAACTATTTAAAGGGCGTTGCGTTTGGCATATTTTTAGATTCAAGCGTCAACACCCAAGTGCTATCAAACCGTGTTGAAGGCTCACTAGAAACCCGCTCTCAAGACCGGGGAAACGGCATCCATCTTTACGGCTCTACAGGTGCAGACGTTGCGTTTAATGAAGTATGGCACACACGAGATGGCATCTATATCGATACTAGCCACAAAAATTCGATCCGCAATAATGAATTTCACCACCTTCGTTATGGCGTGCATTACATGTATTCATATAGCAATTTAGTCGAGAACAACTACACCCATCACACTCGTACCGGCTATGCATTAATGCAGTCCAAGTACCTACAGATTCTTAACAATCGTTCAGAGTGGAATGAGAACTACGGTATTCTACTCAACTATATCACCGACTCCACCATCAAGAATAACCATGTATCTAATACTCGACAAGGTAGCAACTATATCGGTGACAGCTCAGCACAAGGGGCCGAGGGAAAGGCTTTATTTATCTATAATTCTTTTTACAATAAGCTCGTCGGTAACACCTTTAGAGAAGGTGATTTGGGAATCCATATTACGGCAGGTTCAGAAGACAATATCATTATTGGTAATAACTTCATCGGCAATAAACAGCAGGTGAAATATGTATCCACCCGCACGCAGGAATGGTCAAACGAAGGTGCGGGCAATTTTTGGAGTGACTACCTCGGTTGGGATAGAGACAGCAATGGCGTGGGTGATATACCCTACGAACCCAACGATGGTGTCGACAAAATGCTGTGGAAATACCCCTCTGCAAAAGTACTCATGAATAGCCCAGCGGTTGAAACACTGAGATGGATTCAGCGTGAGTTTCCGGTATTAAAGTCTCCCGGTGTAACCGATAGCTATCCACTTATGCGCCCTACTGAAAGTAACAACATCCTCAGCCCTCAACTTTCAAATAAAAACCAAACAACAGGAGCCGCCTCATGAGCGTAGTCCAGCTCAATCAAGTTAAAAAATACTTTGATGGAATTGCGGCAATTAAAGAATTATCGCTCAATATCGAAGAAGGCGAAGTTTTAGGTCTGTTTGGTCACAATGGCGCCGGTAAAACCACCACCATGAAACTAATCCTTGGTTTATTAAAACCAACAGAGGGTACTGTTTCTGTTTTTGGTCATGCACCCACCTCGCCACATTTCAGCGACCATCGATACAGGCTTGGTTTTTTGCCAGAGAACGTCTCGTTCTACCAGCAGTTAACCGGCAAAGAAGTCCTTGCCTATTTTGCAAAGCTAAAAAAGGTCCATAAAAATCGAGTCGAGCAACTACTAGAAGAAGTCGGCTTAAACCACGCGGCCAATCGTAAGGTTAAAACTTATTCAAAAGGCATGAAGCAAAGGCTCGGCCTTGCTCAAGCGTTATTAACAGCGCCTAAACTATTATTACTTGATGAACCCACGGTTGGACTAGACCCCATTGCCACACAAGATTTTTACGCCATGGTTGATCAACTTAAAAAATCGGGCTGCTCTGTGGTGCTTTGCTCACATGTATTACCCGGCGTTGAAAAACATATTGATCGAGCGGCCATTTTGGGTGCCGGTCAACTACAGGCACTTGGTACCTTAACTGAACTCCGAGAGCAAGCCCAGCTACCCACAACCATTCGCGCTTATGGCGAGATCAACCGAGATATTTTACGCTCAGAGCTAGAAGGTCACGCGGTTGATATCAGTACCGCTAGCGATAACGCAATGGAGATTCAAACGTCACACGCTTATAAAACCCAAGTGTTACGAGAAATAATGAAGCACCCTGGCGTATCAGACATTGATCTTCAAACACCCTCGCTAGAGCAAATCTACCGTCATTATGTTGAAGCTAGTGCCAGCCATAATCACGACACCCCACCGCCACATATGACCAATTCAATCACAAAAGACAAAGAGGGGGTTCAATAATGCATGCGATTTGGTGTGTAGCACAAAAAGAACTGAAAGACGGCCTTCGCAATCGTTGGATTATTGCCATCACGCTTGTGTTTGCACTGCTTTCAATCGGAATATCTTGGTTTGGTGCTGCGGCGTCAGGCGTAGTAGGGTTTACCTCTATCCCTAATACCATTATCAGTTTGGCTAGCCTGGCAGTATTTCTTATCCCCTTAATTGCACTTCTGCTTTCCTATGACGCTATTGTCGGGGAAGATGAAGACGGTACCTTACTACTACTTCTCACCTACCCTTTAACAAAAGCACAGCTATTACTGGGCAAATTATTAGGTCACGGTCTGATCATGGGTATTTCGACGGCGCTTGGGTTTGGTTCGTCTGCAGTAATTATTGCGATATTTGCCAGCGGGGTAGACATTCCTGCGCTTTCAATTGCGTTCACTCGCTTTATTATTTCAGCCACGTTACTCGGTGTAATATTTGTCGCCGCCGCCTATTTTATCAGTGCGCTGGTCTCTGAAAAATCAAAAGCAGCGGGTATGGCATTAATTTTTTGGTTTCTGTTTGTACTGGTGTTTGATCTCGCGTTACTGGGACTATTGGTAGCAACTGATGGACAATTTAACCCTGAGCTGTTTCCTTATTTACTATTATTAAACCCCACAGATGTGTTCAGGTTAATAAACCTAGTCGGATTCGAAGGCAGCGGAGGCGGCTTACTAGTGATGGCTAGTGAAGTAGAGTTTGGGTTTATGACATTATTCGCTGTACTGATTGGCTGGCTGCTATTACCTCTCAGTGCCGCTTACTGGGCTTTTTCGCGCAGAAAAATCTAACCCTATACCGATCATTAAATAATCAGGAGTACTGACCATTAACATTCTTAATGCTGACCGATTCAAAATAATAACAGCCGCCATTGCGATGCTTTTTATCACGGCCTGTAGCAATGAAGACACTACACAACACACTAAGAACCTTCCTGTTGCGATTGAATCAGGAGATGAATGCCATTTGTGCGGTATGGTCATTAGCGAATTTCCAGGCCCTAAAGGCGAGCTCTTTGAAGGCCGTCAAAATAGTGTAAGAAAATTCTGCTCTACCCGCGACTTGATGAGTTGGTACTTACAGCCTGAAAACAAGCCTAACAGTAAAGACATCTATGTTCATGATATGAGCCGTAGTGACTGGAACTCTCCCAATGATGAGCACATGATTAACGCTAAAGATGCTTGGTTTGTTGTTGGCTCAAGTATGAAAGGTGCCATGGGGCCTACTTTAGGCTCTTTTGCAGAGAAAGCGGCTGCAGAGGCATTTGTAACGAAACATGGCGGTACTGTGCTGGGGTTCAATGAGATTACGATGGATATATTGAATACGGGTTCTGTAAGTAATATGGGGTCGATGCATCATTAGAATGGATCCCCGCCTGCGCGGGGATGAGGTATTTGTCATCCCCTCGTTTATGTCAGGCGGAGACCCACTGCGATTGGTCTTTTGCTTTATATCTACCCTTGTTGCAGCAAGTTTCTTAATTCAATAATTGCCGCATTAGCACGAGAAATGTAAGACGTCATAGTAATCGAGTGATTTGCAGTCATTCCAAACCCACTACCATTTAGAATCATCGGGCTCCAAACCGTTTCTTGAGTGGCTTCTAACTCAATAATAATCTGTTTTAAGCTCACTAAGGCATTCTTATCTCTAAGCACTTTATCAAAATCCACTTCAATCGCCTTTAAGATGTGTATCAACGCCCAAGTGGTTCCTCTTGCTTCATAGAAAATATTATCAATTTCTAACCAAGGTGTTTTCTTAACAATCAACTTTGTCGTGGCTGTTGACTGCTGAGCTGAAGGGTCGCCTGCTAAGCCCATATCCAACTGGTTACGACCGACGCTTTCGCTCAATCGCTGAGAAAGGCTGCCGAGACGGTTTTCTATGTCAGACAACCAGTTTCTTAAGTTATCAGCACGCGCATAAAATTGAGCGTCTTGCTTATTATCGTCAGATAAACGCCCAAGGTATCGGTTTAATGCCGCAATACCACGACGATATTCTCTCTCTGTAGACGGGATAGCCCAGCTTCGGCTATCAAAGTTAAATTGCGGTTCAGCGATCGCCAAGTCAGGGTCTTCTGTCGACTGACTTTGTACTCGGCTCAAGTCTTTACGCAGGGCTCTTGCTAAATCTCTTACCTGTACCAATACTCCAAACTCCCAACTTGACATATTATCAAGCCAAATTCCTGGGGGAAAAATATCATTATGAATATAGCCGCCAGGCTTATCGAGTATCGTTTCAGCCAAGATAATCAGTGTCGCCGTTGTAGTAGAACCGACAACCACTTTATGGCCTTCTGCACTCGCCCTTACCGCTGCAGCCGGTGCAACGTCAAAGGTTTCAGGCTCGCTACTCCAGAACATACCCAGCACCACAGAGATAATTAAATAGAGCCCGAGCCCACCCATTAGCACTTTGGGTAACAGCCCGCCGCCCATATAATCCTGCAGGTCTTCCCAGCGATCATTTACGAAATCTTTAACCCTTTGAAATGCCATTCTATAACCCTATTTACTTTCTATAATTACGTTATATTATTTTACTTAACGATATCTTATCAATTCGTTTTCGCTTGCCCTATGCTGCCTAGGTATATTTTACTTCAACTACCTTAGGCGTCATCCAATACACGCTACTCAATCTTCGCTTGCGGTCTACAGAGATAATACCCCATCGCGCCATCGATGCCGAGTGGCTCTATAGAATCCCACTCATCTTCAAACTCAACACCCACGGCAATAACCTGAATATCCTGCCCATGAGCAATCTGCAACACTGTCCGCAAGAAAAACTGATTATCACGACTATGTTGTATATCACGAATAAAGCTATGATCAACCTTAATATAATGAATCGACAAATGCTGTAAATAGGCAAATGGAACCGCCGCTACGCCAAACTTATCAATCGATATTTCATACCCTAGCGTTGAGCTTGCCGTTACGATTTTTTCAAGCGCCTCATTTGCTAGTTGCAGGCTATATTCAGAGACTTCAAAAATAAACCATCTAGCCGCATCAGGGTGCTCTGTCATTTTATTCAAAAACCACTCAACAAACATTTCGTCTGTCAGTGAGTGAACCGATAAATTAATGCAGTAACGTCTTGTAACTGTATCGCTCTCTGCCAGCCGGACCATTTTATCCACTACCAAGCGATCAAAGTCCGCCAGCATCGAAAAACGTTCAGCCATCGGAATGAATTTACCCGCTTCGATCAACTCGCCGTTAACCTCGATACGCGATAATACCTGATGATGCAAAATAGTTTTCCGGTCACCGCTATACACGGGTTGAAAGTGAAAAATAATATTCTTTTCCGCCAGCGTATCAACCAGTATTTTCTGCCACTCATTAGCCTGTCTAACCGACTCTCCGGGGGTTGAAAAGTTGCTATCACCAACATAACGCTGCCATCCGTTTGGCCCAATAGCCTGAGCATTACGTAGCGCCATATCCGCTTCAGATAAAAAGACAGGCAGCGGTAAATTAGTCAGCGTAGATGCAATACCAATATGCAAAATATCATTTCGACAGATTTGCTTAACTAAATGCAGTCCCGACAGTTTATGTAGCAAATCATTAGCAAACTTATCGGCCTGCTCATCAATCACGCCGGGCAAAAATATTGAAAAATCTGACCCCGAACGGCGAGCAACAAAAGCGCCAGCAATTGGCACAATGCTCGCTTTAATCGTATTTGCCAGCTCAATCAATAAATCATCACCTGAACGGCGGCCATTTTTTTGGTTATAACTCGCAAAGTCACTTAGCTGAATTAAACACAAACTGCCTACTGCAGTACTTTGCTCAGACTCAAGTTCCGCTTTCAGCCGTCCATCAAATTCAGCACGGTTACCGAGTCCGGTAATAGGGTCATGAAATGACTCTGTACGCAAATGTTCAATAAGTGATAGTTGCTCGCCAAACATCTTTCCAAGCCGATCTGACATGCTATTCATCGCAACCGCAACCCGTTTTAATTCACGCGTCTTCGGCAACGGTGGTCGAAAGCTAAAATCCCTATCTCTAATCGCTTTCGCCTGTTTCTCTATTCTTGTTAACGGAAGCAATATGGTCGTGATAACAAACTGCATGACTAAAAATGCCACTGCAGCAATTAATGTGAACCAAATCAGCTCAACCTTAAGGCTGTCCCATAGTTTGATATAGGCAAACCCAGGATGACTCACCACAGAAACACTGCCCAACTGGCTCCACCCACTCATAACCTGTGCTGTCCCCTCTGGCGCTTGCAAATCTATTTGATCAACAAACCAGCTGGGAACCCCTTCAATTTTCATTGTCGAGTGACGTAATACTTTAGCCTGGCCATCAACATCGTAATAGATAATGTGTCGATAGTAGCCACGATCAAACATGGCATCTATCAGTGATTCAGCACTCACTAAATCATTCGCATCAATTACGGTCGAAAGCAGCAAACCAAGCGACGTAGCCGCGTCCTCTGAGTGAGAGCTTAGTTGTTGTTGCATATACGCTTTAGAGCTACTAACATTTAGTAAGAAATTAATAACCAGTAGCGATGCCATCAGTAGGCCTGTAAACCACAGCAGCACCTGTTTTAACGTAACACTACGAGGTTCTTTATTGTTCATGTTAACTACCTCATGTTAATAAACTCATAATTCAATAGTAATCAATTTCACAGTTTTAATATGATCACAATTTGAATTATTACAAATAGTTACACACTATGACATTAAAGGACTATATTAAACACTATAGTCCGGTACAGAATCTCTACAATAATAGTTATACATTTTAGACAAAAAGCTTAATAAATATAAAAAAGCAGCCAATACCGTGAGCGCTAACCGATAAAGCCGCCACAATTTATAACGGCTTTAGTTACACATTTCGGAAACAACGCTTCACGACCGAAGGAACAGTTAATGTCATCAGAAGATCAGCGGGATAAACTAAAGCAACACTTCTCTAAGCGAGTAACCAGTCAGGCTAGAATCGTGCTTGATAACTGGCAGAAACTTAAAGACTCCGATTGGGCCGACATGCAATGGCTAAATGACCTGAAAGAATCGGCTGAAAAACTAGGCAAATTTGCTTCTCGCTTTGAGATGAACCAACACCTGCTTGTCGCAAAAGATTTAACCAATGTATTAGATTCAATACAGTCAGATGAAACCCAACTGGACGACCTCAAAAAAGAAAAAATAAACAAAGCAATTACCGCGCTAAGCGAATGCACTCAACGCAAAAGCGATTGTGATGCTAGTGCGGCCCCTCGCACGTTTCTTCGAACCCCTATTTATATTGCGATCAATCACAAGGAAAACGCTCAGCGAATTATCAAACAGCTAGAGTTTTTCGGTTTTAGAGCAATCAGTTTTGATACGAGCGATGAACTGATAAAAGCAGCCCAACACAACAAACCCGAAACAATCGTCATTGATGTTGATTTTAACGGTGATAAATTTGCCGGCATCGAAACTATTAAATCAATACAGTCAAACCACGAGACACCAATCCCTATCATTTATACTAGCGAAGATGATGATGGCATCGAGATCCGTTTAATGGCGTCAAGAAGCGGCGGTGAAGAGTTTTTCCATAAAGTGGTGGATCTAGGTCAGCTGATTGAAAAAATAGAAGAGTACACCAATGCAAGCCCACTCGATCCATATAAGGTATTAGTCGTTGACGACTCTCGGGCTCAAGCACGCTATATTGAAAATGTTCTAACAAAAGCAGGCATGACCACCTGTGTTATTACAGACCCCATGCAAGTACTTATCGCGCTTAATGATTTTTCGCCTGAAATTGTCATCATGGATATGTACATGCCGGGATGTACTGGGATGGAGCTCGCACGTGTTATTCGTCAGCAAGACAAATTTCACAGCGTCCCTATTATCTACTTATCTGCAGAAGATGATATCAACAAACAGCTTCATGCGATGAGCCTAGGTGGAGATGACTTTTTAACAAAACCCATCAATCCTAAGCACCTAGCCTCAACCATACATAACCGAGGCCGGCGCGCACGCTCTTTATTAGCGCTCATGATCAGAGACAGCCTTACAGGGCTCTACAATCACACCCATACGCTTTATTTATTAGAAAATGAAATTGCTAAGGCTCACCAGAATGGGACCAAGCTAACATTTGCGATGCTGGACATCGATTTCTTCAAAAAAATCAATGATAGCTACGGCCACCCTATCGGTGACAGAGTATTAAAAAGCCTTTCCCTGTTTTTAAAACAGCGACTAAGAAAAACCGATCATATTGGTCGTTATGGTGGTGAGGAGTTTGCCATCGTGCTGCCTAACACCAGCGAAAACGACGCAAAGATCATACTCAATGAAATTCGCGAGAAATTCGCAGAACTGCAACAACCCGCCGGCAACTCTGAATTCCATGTCACATTCAGTTGTGGCGTTGCCTCAGGAACCCATGAAAATGCACAACTTATTTGCGAGCGTGCAGATAACGCCCTATACGATGCGAAGCGAGCAGGTCGCAACGCAGTTCGCAGTTATCGCGAACCCTCTTCTCAATAGAGAAATTAATTCTAACTAAATACAAGTTTGCCGAATTTTCTTGAAAATATAGGGAAAAGACGGCAAACTTCGTAGAAATCGCAACTAAGTTACCTACACCTCTCTACAATCAACCTCAATATTATCGGGAAAGGACACTCCGCTATGGCGACAATACTTGTTCTTCATGGTCCTAACTTGAATATGCTAGGCAGCCGAGAACCAGAGATTTACGGCTCTGAAACCCTCAGCGATATCAATCATAGGCTTCAAAACTCAGCCACTGAACTCGGTCATCACCTGCAAACACTTCAAAGTAATGCAGAGTATGAATTAATTGACCGCATTCACGATGCAAAACAGGAAGGGGTCGACTTTATCATTATCAACCCTGCGGCTTTTACACATACCAGTGTCGCTCTTAGGGATGCCCTGCTTGCAGTAGAGATACCTTTTATTGAAGTACATTTATCGAATGTACATGCACGGGAAACATTCAGGCATCACTCTTATTTTTCAGATGTGGCTGTCGGAGTTATCTGTGGTCTAGGCAGCCAAGGCTATGACTTAGCCTTACAAGCCGCCATTAAACAATTGAACTAATTAATCAGTGTCAGTCAGCTTAGATTAAACAATGATCAGAACTTAAATATGACTGCACACTAACAAGACCTTAACTACAACCACGCCGAGCGAGTATATATTCAGGCTATTTACGGCGAAAAGAGATATAAACATGGATATTCGTAAAATAAAAAAACTGATTGAGTTAATTGAAGAATCTGATATTGAAGAAATTGAGATTAAAGAAGGTGAAGACGCTGTACGTATTAGTCGACGCAAACAAGTGAGCGCCGCAGCCCCTCAGCCTACTTACGTTGCAGCGGCGCCCTCAGTGTCTACTGAACCGACTGACACCTCATCTGACCAAGCGCCATCAGCACCCGAGCTAAATGGTCACGCGGTTCGCTCTCCGATGGTCGGCACTTTTTATCGTGCAGCCTCTCCTAGTGCACCGTCATTTATTGAAGTAGGTCAAAACATTAAAGCCGGCGATATCATTTGTATTGTTGAAGCAATGAAAATGATGAACCAGATTGAAGCAGATAAAACCGGTACCGTTTCAGAAATCCTCATCGAAAATGGGCAGCCTGTCGAATTCGATCAACCCCTTATTACTATTGTTTGATTGAGTAAGCAGAATGATTGAAAAAGTATTAATCGCCAATCGAGGAGAAATCGCACTCCGTATTTTGCGTGCATGCAAAGCGCTAGGCATTCAAACGGTAGCCGTTCACTCTCGAGTAGATCGAGATCTAATGCACGTTCGGATGGCTGACGAGTCTGTCTGCATAGGCCCCGATAGCCCAACGGATAGCTACCTAAATATACCCGCAATTATCGCAGCGGCAGAAGTCACCGAGGCAGTAGCCATCCACCCAGGGTACGGATTTTTGGCAGAGAATGCCGACTTTGCAGAACAGGTCGAAAAAAGTGGATTTGCTTTTATCGGCCCATCTCATGATGTAATTCGCTTAATGGGCAACAAAGTATCAGCTATTCAAGCGATGGCAAAAGCAGGTGTGCCGACAGTGCCAGGCTCAGACGGACCGGTGACCAACAATGATGATCGCACACTCGCCATCGCACATAAAATTGGCTACCCGATCATGATTAAAGCGGCTTCCGGTGGCGGAGGACGAGGTATGAAGGCTGTTTATTCTGAAGACCAGCTTCTCAGCAGCATTCAACTTACAAAGAGTGAAGCAAAAGCCGCATTTGGGGATGACACCGTTTACCTCGAAAAATTTCTTGATCGACCACGTCATGTCGAAGTCCAAGTGCTCGCAGATGGCCAAGGTCATGCAATCCATCTTGGTGATCGGGACTGCTCGTTACAAAGACGCCACCAAAAAGTAATTGAAGAGGCCCCAGCCCCCAATATTAATGAAGCCGCAAGAGCTGCTGTCTTTAAAGCCTGCACTAAAGCTTGCATCGATATTGGCTATAAAGGCGCGGGAACCTTTGAGTTTCTTTATCAGGATGATCAATTCTACTTTATTGAGATGAACACTCGAATTCAAGTAGAGCACCCTGTTTCTGAAATGATCAGCGGCGTTGATATTGTTAAAGAGCAACTGCGAATTGCCAGCGGCCTACCGCTTTCTGTCTCCCAAGACGATATTGTCTTTAGCGGGCATGCCATAGAGTGCCGCATTAATGCTGAAGACCCTAAAACGTTCATCCCAAGCCCCGGTAAAGTGAATCATTTTCACGCCCCAGGTGGTTATGGTGTCAGAGTCGACTCTCACTTGTTCAGCGGGTACAACGTTCCGCCTTTTTATGACTCACTGATTGGTAAACTCATTACCCATGGTGAAGATAGAGAAAGTGCATTAAATCGCATGTCGGTTGCCCTTAATGAACTCGTCATCGACGGCATAAAAACCAACGTCCCGTTACACCAAAGATTGGTCCAGGATCAAAGCTTCCGCCAAGGCGACTTTACTATCCACTATTTAGAGAAACTGATTAAAAAATAGCACACTTGCTACGCCCGAGTTCTCCAGAAAAAAGCATCATCAACTGTTAAGTTTTTATTATTAAGGTCAAGCCATGCCGTGGATACAAGTTAAAATCGATATACACCCCGCTCAGATTGATAGCATAGAAGAGCTTTTGCTAACGTCTGGCGCTTGCGCGGTGACCATGGAAGATGGCAAAGATCAGCCAATTTATGAGCCAGAACGCGGCACAACACCGCTTTGGAAGCACACCCAACTAACGGGGCTGTTTGATGCTGCGGCTGATATGCAATCAATTATTCCAAAAATTGAAGCGCGTTATCAGGCACTAAGCGGGAGCCCTCTACCCGCTCACAGGGTCGAGATCTTAGAAGATAAAGACTGGGAACGTGCCTGGATGGACAATTTCCACCCCATGCAATTTGGCACCCGACTGTGGATCTGCCCTAGTTGGCGAGAGCCAGAAGACCCAAATGGCATTAACTTAATGCTTGACCCTGGCTTAGCATTCGGTACTGGGACTCACCCAACAACAGCACTCTGCTTGGCTTGGCTTGATGCACAGGACCTCAAAGATAAAGTCGTCGTCGATTATGGCTGTGGTTCAGGAATTTTAGGTATCGCTGCACTATTATTAGGCGCTAAGCGCGTGATAGGCGTCGATAATGACCCTCAAGCACTCGAAGCCTCAAGAGAGAATACTCGCCGCAATAATATAGAAGAAGATCGGTTTGAGATTTACCTCCCTGGTGAGGCGCCAGACATTGAAGCTGATGTCATGATTGCAAATATACTGGCACAACCGCTTATCAGCCTATCGCCCACCTTAGCAAACATGACAAAAAAAGATGGTTTATTAGTTCTGTCAGGCATATTAGAACAGCAAGCCAGCGATGTTAGTGAGTGCTATAGCGAATGGTTTGAAATGAACCCGCCCGAGCAAAAAGAAGAATGGATTAGGCTGAGCGGAAGCAAGCGATAAAACGGTTAGCCAAAATAGGCGGTGGCTAAAAGTCACCGCTATTCAGAACCCATAAAAGTCGCTACACTTAATATCATTATACTAAATACTAAGTCAGATTTTTTTCAAAGGATGCAAAAGGACGCGATGAGTAACACTCACTTAACTCAATGCCCTCACTGTCAAGCGACCTTCAAAGTACAAGACCAGCATCTTAACGCTGCAGGTGGAAAAGTCCGCTGTGGATCTTGCCTAGAAGTATTTAATGCACTAGAAAATCTGACGCAGTCTGCGCAGCCTAAACCCGCTCCGACTAGCCAGCCACAAGCACCTCAAAAACCGCTTACCGAAACCTCTGATACCCATTCACCAGAGACCTCAGAACCACAAAAAACAGCAGATGAAAACGACGACGATGAGTTTGTCTTTGCAGACAACCCCGATGAAGATAGCGAAGATGAAGGCTATACCGGCCCAGGTACATTCTCTTCTGAACTCAGCGACAGTTTTCTCGAATTAGGCGAAGGCGGTTCTAGCCATTTTTCTGACCATAAATTAGACGATGACCTTAACGAAGATCTAACTAATAAAAAAGCAGGTTCTGACGAGAGTTGGGCCGAGAAAATGCTGGAAGATATAGAAACCAATAAAAGCGATCACTCAGCGAAAAAGCCGACGGCCGAAGAATCAGACTCGTTTTCTGCAGAGTTCGCCGCACTCGACCAAGAAAACAGCCAAGAAGAAATAGCCATCCGCGCTCCCCAAGTCGAGCCACCGACTCATGACGACGCTAATGTCACACAAGCAAACCACACACCCCCTATTAAAGCAGAGCAATCACAACGCTACGCCAGTACAGATTTATCACACCAATACCAGAACCTTCAGGTTGACCCTCTCGACCTTCCTAATGCTTCGGGTCGTTCTATTATTGGCACATTTATTTGGTCCACATTAAACATTCTATTACTGGTTACACTCCTGGCACAGTTATCTTGGTTTCATTATGACAAGTTGGCGCAGTTTGAACAATTAAGACCCTTCTATGAAAAAGGCTGCCAACTTGTAGGTTGCCAATTACCCGATCTTGTCGATACCACTAAGATCAAAAGCCAGAATTTAGTAGTGCGGAGCCATCCGACTGCGCGCAAAGCACTTATTATCGATACGGTGATTGTTAATCAAGCACCTTACGATCAGCCTTTTCCAAACCTTGCGCTTTATTTTTCAGACCTGAACAATAACGTGATTGCACAGCGCCTATTTGAGCCATCAGATTACCTCTCAGGTGAAATCAAAAACTGGCCTGCAATGCCGAAAAATACGCCTATTCATATCTCGATAGAAATACTCGACCCAGGAAAAAACGCAGTCAATTATAAGATTGACTTTTTTAAGCACACAGCCCAAAACTAAACTTTATCGCCACTAAAAGCGCTTTTGACTAATAAACTGCAAAAAAGCGCTCAATTGTCAACCAATTTGAATGAAAAATAATCTATTTTTCCTTCAAATGCCTCTTTAATGACAAGCCTCTGACGAGTATCATTACCCCCCCTGATTAGACCGGAAACAGAACATCATTTCGGTTGTCCCCCAATCGTGTCTTATGATTTTTTTGGGGGTGTTATGTGCATGCATTTAATAACCTTTCGATGAGATCAGCTGTGATTCAAATTGGCCCTTACAAATTGAAAAATCAACTGATTCTTGCACCTATGGCAGGTGTAACTGATCGGCCGTTCAGACTTCTTTGTCGAAGAATGGGCGCCGCAATGGCGGTTTCAGAAATGGTGATTGCTGACCCTAAGTTTTGGGGCACACGAAAATCTAAACATCGTCTCGATCACACCGGTGAACCAGACCCGCGCTCAGTTCAAATAGCGGGTGGTGAGCCTGAGATGTTAGCGCTAGCCGCAAAAATGAACCAAGAGCAAGGTGCCCAGATTATTGATATCAATATGGGGTGCCCTGCCAAAAAAGTATGCAATCGCGCCGCAGGCTCTGCGCTACTTAAAGATGAGCCGCTAGTTGCCAGTATTCTCAAAGCTGTAGTCGATGCAGTCGATATTCCGGTCACGCTAAAAATCCGGACGGGCTGGGATACGGATCATAAAAATGCTATTACGATTGCCCGTATGGCAGAAGACCTCGGCATTCAGGCGTTGGCTATTCATGGTCGAACCCGAACCTGCGGATACAGCGGAGACGCTGAATACGACACGATTGCTGAAGTGAAGCAACATATCAGCATCCCCGTTTTTGCTAACGGGGATATTAACACGCCGGAAAAAGCCCAATTTGTCTTAAACCATACCCAAGCGGACGGTTTACTGATTGGGCGAGCGGCTCAAGGTCGCCCCTGGATTTTTCGGGAAATGGATCATTTCCTAAAAACGGGTGAGCACCTTAACCCCCCTAGCGCTTCTGAGGTAGGAGAAATACTGCTTTCTCACCTTCACGAATTGCATCATTTTTATGGTGAGCTTATGGGGACTCGTATTGCCCGCAAGCACGTTGGCTGGTATCTGAAATCACACAAGGATGGCAGTGACTTCCGTCAAAACTTTAATAAGTTAGACTCAGCACAACAACAAATTGCAACTATAACTAAGTATTTTGAGCGTTTAAGTAATGGAGAGGACATCGCCGCATGACAACTGAAGCATTTGCAGAACCCGCCACTGCAATCCCAGTTTCTTTACCTGAAAACCAGACCGAAGTTGGTTTACCCTTTGGTGCCGAAGGTAACGTAACGCTGCGTGATAGCGTTGAGAAGTCGCTAATTAACTATTTTGCACAGTTAGATGGCACACCGGCTACAGAAGTGTATCAACTAGTACTTTCCGAAGTTGAAGCACCGCTGCTAGAGCAGGTAATGAAGTACACTCGTAACAATCAAACCAAAGCGTCTGTTTTATTGGGTTTGAACCGTGGAACTTTACGCAAAAAGCTAAAGCAATACGGTCTGCTATAATATCTACAGCAGTGAACCTGCGACAAGAGAAAGTCAGCATTAGGAGAGATCCTGCGCATGACAGCCTTAAATCCAGGCCATCGGTAAACTACATACTCTGCCCGTAAAAGGCGTAGTTTACCCGCCTCAATTTTTATCAACTTGCTCACGATTATAAACCATGACTGAAATGCAATCAGGTATCCGTATACGCCGCGCTCTAATCAGCGTATCTGACAAAACTGGCATCGTAGAATTTGCTCAAGCCCTCGAAAAAATGGGTGTTGAAATCCTTTCTACTGGTGGCACATTCAAGTTGTTAACTGATAGCGGCGTTGCTGCTGTTGAAGTTTCCGACTATACAGGCTTTCCTGAAATGATGGATGGCCGCGTAAAAACACTTCACCCTAAAATTCATGGCGGTATATTAGGGCGACGGGGTATTGATGACGATGTGATGAATACTCACGACATCAATCCTATCGACATGGTTGTGGTTAATCTATACCCGTTCGAAGCCACTATCGCAAAACCTGATTGTGACTTACCGATGGCGATCGAAAATATCGATATCGGTGGACCCACGATGGTTCGCTCTGCAGCCAAAAACCACAAAGACGTCGCGATTGTCGTTAATGCACCCGACTATGATGCAGTATTAGCTGAAATGAACAGCGCAGAAGGCGCCCTTTCACTTAATACTCGATTCGATCTAGCGGTTAAGGCATTTGAGCACACTGCAGCTTACGACGGCATGATTGCAAACTACTTGGGCACCAAAACAGAAGACAATAACTCTGACTTGTTTCCTCGTACATTCAATACCCAGTTTGTTAAAGCACAAGATATGCGTTATGGCGAGAACCCGCATCAGCAAGCTGCATTTTATGTCGAAAGAAACCCTGCAGAAGCCTGCATTAGTACCGCTAAACAGCTTCAGGGTAAAGCGCTTTCATTTAATAATGTTGCCGACACAGACGCAGCCCTTGAATGTGTTAAGCCATTTGCCGATCCCGCTTGTGTGATTGTAAAGCACGCAAACCCTTGCGGCGTTGCGATTGGTGCTGACATTAAACAAGCGTACGATCTTGCTTATGCAACCGACCCTACATCTGCTTTTGGCGGCATCATTGCGTTCAACAGAGAGTTAGACGAAGTCACTGCAAAAGAGATCATCGACCGTCAATTTGTTGAAGTCATTATTGCGCCAACCGTATCGCAGGGTGCTATTGATGTAGTGTCAGCCAAACAAAACGTTCGCTTATTAGCTTGTGGCGAGTTTGGTGACACACGCGTACCTAGCTTTGACTATAAGCGCGTTAATGGCGGGCTGTTAGTTCAAGATCGCGATTTGGGTATGGTTAATCACGACGAACTCAAGATGGTGACTGAACGTTCTCCGTCTGAGCAAGAGTTGAACGACCTATTGTTTGCTTGGGAAGTCGCCAAGTTTGTTAAATCAAACGCTATTGTTTACGCCAAAAACGGGCGTACCATTGGTGTCGGCGCAGGTCAGATGAGCCGTGTTTATAGCGCAAAAATTGCGGGTATAAAAGCAGCCGACGAAGGCCTTGAAGTGAAAGGTTCAGTGATGTCTTCTGATGCATTTTTCCCATTCAGAGACGGAATCGACGCCGCTGCTAAAGCCGGTATTACAGCGGTCATTCAGCCAGGTGGCTCAATGCGCGATCAAGAAGTTATTGATGCGGCAAACGAGCATGGCATTGCGATGGTCTTTACCGGCATGCGTCACTTTAAACACTAAGCACTGCTTAGAGGTTAGCCTTTTATAGATATCCTCTGATGCCAGATAACCCTAATCGATAGGGCTGTCTGGCAGACAATACAGGACAAACAAAAAATGAAAGTACTCCTTATCGGAAGTGGTGGCCGCGAACATGCGTTGGCATGGAAAGCAGCACAAGCTGACTATGTAGACACCGTTTATGTAGCACCCGGCAATGCCGGTACTGCACTAGAGCCTAAGCTAGAAAACGTCAATATCGATGTCATGGACCTTGAAGGTCTGGCTAAATTTGCAGAAGAGCAGCAAGTAGGTCTGACGATTGTAGGTCCTGAAGCACCGTTAGTTGCCGGGGTTGTAGATCTGTTTAATGAACGTGGCCTGCGTATCTTTGGCCCTTCAGCAGGCGCTGCACAATTAGAAGGTTCAAAAGCCTTCACTAAAGACTTTTTAGCTCGCCATAATATTCCATCAGGTGAATACCAAAACTTCACCGATATGGAACAAGCACTTGGCTACGTACGTGAAAAAGGTGCACCGATTGTTGTTAAGGCTGATGGCCTTGCGGCAGGTAAAGGTGTCATCGTTGCTCTGACCCTTGAAGAAGCAGAAGACGCCATCAAAGATATGCTTGCCGGCAATAAGTTTGGCGATGCAGGTCACCGTGTCGTAATTGAAGAGTTTCTTGAAGGTGAAGAAGCCAGCTTTATCGTGATGGTTGACGGCAAAAATGTATTGCCTATGGCCACCAGTCAAGATCACAAACGTGTAGGTGATGGCGATACAGGGCCTAACACTGGTGGCATGGGTGCATACTCTCCTGCACCCGTCGTAACAGCTGAAATTCACCAGCGCATTATGAATGAAGTTATTTACCCTACCGTTAACGGTATGGCGGCTGAAGGCAATGACTATACGGGCTTTCTTTATGCCGGCTTGATGATTGCTGCAGATGGGACCCCAAAGGTAATTGAGTATAATTGCCGATTTGGAGACCCTGAAACACAGCCAATTATGCTTCGAATGAAATCTGACCTCGTTGACCTTTGCCAGGCAGCCGTTGATGGCAAGCTAAATGAGAAGTGTTCAGACTGGGACGAGCGCGCATCGGTGGGCGTTGTTCTTGCTGCAGGCGGTTACCCTGAAAGCTATAACAAAGGCGATGTTATTTCAGGCATTCCAGATACAGAAGTCAGTGGTGAAAAAGTGTTCCACGCAGGGACTAAAGAAATAGACGGCAACGTCACCACCAATGGTGGTCGGGTACTGTGTGCCAGTGCCTTAGGCGATACCGTTACTGAAGCGCAGCAACGTGCTTATGCCCTAACCAAAAAGATCAGCTGGAAAGGTGCATTCTACCGTAATGATATTGCTTATCGCGCCATTGCACGTGAGACAGGTAATAAGTAGAAGTAAAAAAATCGCGGCTAAGAGCAGCCCCTACACAAGAAACAACTAAGTAGGGGCGCCACTTTGGCGCGAGTTTTTGTTTTCAAGCAGCCACTGCTGCTGTTTTAGTATTAGTGACCTTTAAACCGAGCCTTTCGACTCAACTCTATTACGACCATTTTCTTTCGCTTGATAAAGCGCTTCATCCGCAAAAGTTAAAAATTCATTCCCTTGATCCGCAGATGTAGGCACGGCGGCATATACGCCAACACTAACGCTCGTTTCAAGCTCAATGTCGCCTGCGTTCACCACACAAGCATGTACCTTTTCACACACCCTTTCAGCAACAGTGACAGCCCCTTCTAAGCCAGTTACAGGCAAAACCATACAAAACTCTTCACCGCCATACCGTGCAACAAGGTCCGTCGGCCAACGCATCTGACCACTTATTCGTTTAGCCACTTCTTGCAAGCACTCATCCCCCACTAAATGACCATAAGTATCATTGACGCTTTTAAAGTGGTCAATATCAATCAACAGTACGGCAACACCATGCTTATATCGAGCTCCTCGTGCAATTTCTTTATCAATATATTGATTCAAGTAACGTCTATTTTTCAACCCTGTCAGTTGGTCTGTATCACTCAACGTTTGCAGTTTCTTGTTTGCGTCTTGAAGCTCAATCGTGCGGGCAGCAACACGTTCTTCAAGCTCCTCATTTGCCTGTTTCTGAATTAACAGCGCCTCTTTCTGAGCTGCAAATCGTAACGTTTTTTCTTTACTAATGCGTTCTGCCATAGCAAATGACAATAACAAAACCTCTATTAACGAGCCTATTTGTGCTGCGTAATCGGTATAAATGTTTCGGGGGAAAACATGGAATTTATTTAGCGCTAAAACCACGCCGCCAATTAAAAGCCAAGACCATGCCGCCACATAGATACCTGCAGACTGCCGCCCTTGCCTCCAAGCAATAACGCCTGCAACTAACGCCCAAAAGCAACCGAAGACGGCATAAATAATAATGATGCGTATACCGATGCTGTAAGGAATAACCATAAATACAAAAAACAAAGCGACACAAATGATCACTATTGTTTTAGCGAATACCCACAACGGTCGTGATGATGGGTTAAACGCTAAAAAGCGATGAGTAAACAATAGCCCAAATAAAACAACCAAGTCTAATGACAGCAAAATAACCATGTCATTCCAATCAACACTGTAGGGCCATAAGAACTGGAAAGCCCAACCGTTTAGGCTGGCCATAAAGACCACCATCGACAAGACATAACTTACATAATATAAATAGGTACGCTCTCTTAAAGCGAAATAAATGAGTAAATTATAAATGGCAATTATGATGAGGCCGCCATAGTACAACCCCTGGATAGCGGTATGGCCTATATCGGCAGCGTTAAAAGCACGCTTATTCCAGACAGTAATCGGCACTTGTACCGAGCTACTTGAGACCACTCTAATATATACAGTCACTGACTCTGATTGAGGAATCGTCATCGGCACCGTGAAGTAACGATGCACAATGGGTCTAGCGTTAAATGGCAGTTTGTCACCCATAATACTTTTAGAGACCTGGCCATTGCGATCGACGATAAAAACATCCACATAATCCAAAACCGCATAGGATATTTCTAGAAGCCAATCTGAATTGCTATTTTGATTATCGATGGTGAAATTTAACCACCACGCAGACGTGTTGTAGCCTTTATTGAAGGTTTCGTTTTCATTAATACGCCACTCACCTTTAAGCGAACGAATATCGTCAAGGCTTAAAGATCTTTCTTTATCTTCAATAAAATTGATGCCGCTGAGTAAATAGTTTTGGTCTTGTGAGGTAAGCACTAACGTCGCTGCTTGAGCAGCGACAGATATAAAGAATAGAATGCCTATGAAGCTAAGTAATACGCTAATTTGTCGTATTAGTCTCACTATAAGCCCTTTTTTCTGGAGGGAACTCAGTTAAGCATAGACCATTGCAGCAGAATTAAACGTTTTATCTACCTCCTTTTTATTTCACCTAAAGGGGGAGCAGCGCCCCCTTTATGCCACCCCTTTAGTCATAAATTATCCAGCTGCAAGCATGGCTCCGGTAGCCGCTACTACTCCACCAAATACAACGCCGTAACGCTTGTCCATTTTATGTATAAGCGCACCCAACCCGCGACCGGCAAGGGTGAGCGCTAACGTTGCGACCGTAAACCCAGCAAGGTAAGACATTAATGCTGCACCTGTCGGCATTTCAGCGCCATGAGCAAACCCATGAAACACCATGAATATAGCTACCAGTGAACCACCCACTGCCGTCGGTAAGGTTGTCATCGCAGCGACCAAAACACCCGCAAGTATAACGGATAAAGTAATACCGTTTTCTACTGCTGGAAGGCTAAAGCCACCCCAGGCAATGACAGCGCCGAGAATCATGCCACCCACAACAAACAACGGTGTGCTGTTTTTCAAAGTAGCTGTTTGTCGCACACTCCAAAATCCAATGGCCACCATCGCCAATAGGTGATCCAACCCGAGCATCGGGTGCAATAAGCCGCTCGTAAAGCTATCACTCGCGTCATGACCTGAGTGAGCAGAGGCAGCTGTTGCGCTGATCATCAGACCACCGGCTATTAATAGTCGAGTAATTGTTGTCATGATATTTCTCCTAATATTTTAACGTTCTGTTCGTCGACCTCTAGGCAGTCTCGACAAGTTTATTATTACGCCTTTCTGGCAACATACCTCGCTCCAGAATAAAGCTAATGATCGTTTCCAGTCCTACGCCATCGTAGAGGTTGGTAAAGACAAAAGGCCGCTCACCTCGCATTTTCTTTGAGTCTCGCTCCATCACGTCAAGCGACGCATGAACTTGCTCCGCAATATCGATTTTGTTGATTATCAGCAGGTCAGACTTTGTGATGCCTGGGCCGCCCTTACGAGGAATTTTGTCGCCAGCAGAGACATCAATAACATATAACGTGAGGTCAGACAATTCTGGGCTGAACGTCGCCGATAAATTGTCGCCTCCCGATTCAACCATCACTAGCTCCAAGTTCGGATGGCGACTTTGCAGGTCATCAATAGCCGCTAAATTCATAGATGCATCTTCGCGAATGGCGGTATGAGGGCAGCCCCCCGTTTCGACACCGAGTATTCGATCGGCAGGCAGTGCGTCGTGCTTGAGCAGAAAGTCGGCATCTTCACGAGTGTAAATATCGTTGGTCACAACCGCTATGTCATAGTGATCTTTTAGCGCCTTGCATAACTGCCGCAACAAGGCTGTTTTGCCAGAACCAACCGGCCCGCCGACACCGACTCTCAAACAATGTTTCATGATATATTCTCCTAATTCTGTTTGCTATTTAGCTTCTAAAAAGACGCGAATATTGTGTTTCATGTAAGGCACTCCCGAGGGCTAGACCCGGCAATATTGGGCCCAATTCTTGATCGTCTCTCTGAAGCGCGGCCTCTACTGCTGTTACCAGTCGAGAGCGCATATGCTCAGTGATACGTTGAGCCGCGGTATGACCTAAAGGTAACGCTTTGCAGGCAACCACTAGCTGATTTTCTAACCAAGCCCAGGCAAAGCCGAGTAACGTCTGGCGTACAGGTACATTTCGATGATGAGCCACCCAAGCAAACATCGTGATGTAACCAGGCTCATCGGGGATAAGACGAGCATCGGGCAGCAACTCAAGGCTGCGTAAAAGGGTCACAAGGGCTGCGCCAAGGCGCGCATCTTCGTTACTTAATTCGGACGTTTCACGCGTCGCTTGTAGCCAGCTATTCCATTCTGCAATCAACGCTGTATCTTCAGCGGCCCATGCACTCTGCAAACGTGCGAGTAAAGGCAGTTCGCAGCGACTCAGACCATCCTCAAGAACGCCCTCTAACCACGACTGCAGGCCCGCTTCATTCTCCACCCAACCGAGTTCAAAGGCGCTTTCTAACCCTTGGGACCATGCAAACGCACCAATAGGCAGTCCAGGGCTCACCAACTGCATCAGCCCTAGCAGGGCTAAGTCGCCTGCAGCTGATGATGTTTGAGCGGCTGTAGCTTGGGTATTAATGGGCATGAGCATGATGGTGCCCGTGCTCATGGGTGTGATGACGCTTACCATGGCTATTATCGCGCTGTCCCGCTTGAGCATAAGCACCAGGTTCAGGATCAAAAAGCGCCGCATGATGAATCGTCTTCGCACCTAAGCGCACCGCCAATTCTTCTAACACGTGATCAGGCGGAAAACGCACCCAGCTACCCTGCTCATCTTCACCTATTGCAAGAGAGACATGGCGGTTACCCAGGTGATAGCAAAGACGCGCCAGCGCTAAACCAGCGTTAATCCGCGCAGTTACGACCGGCTCTTCAGCAGCCTTAATTCGAATAATTTCGCCCGTCTTGGCTTGTAGCAAATCGCCATCCCTTAATACTGGCCCCCGATCGAGAAATAACCCCACTTCTTGACCGGTTTCAGTGATCGATCGAAGTCGACCACGAATGCGAAGCTCATAAGGCAGCGTCAAACTATCGTGTATTTCAGAATCTACGTGATTGATGCGTTTAATTAATTCCAACATATAGGTCTCCGGTTTATGGCTCAGAACAAGTGATAGCGCTGGGCCAACGGTAATTCAGAAGCCGGCTCACAGGTCAGCAGTTCGCCATCTGCATGCACTTCATAGGTTTGAGGGTCTACCGTAATATTCGGGCAGACGTCATTCAGTTTCATATCGCGCTTGCGGACTTGTCTTACCCCAGTGCAGGCCGAGAGCGGGCTATCTAGCCCTAATTCTTTGCCAATATCGGCGTCGAGCGCAGCCTTACTAACAAAGGTCAGACGGGTGGCACTGGCGGCTTTACCAAAAGCGCCGAACATCATGCGATAGTGCACCGGCTGAGGTGTGGGTATCGATGCATTAGGGTCTCCCATAGGGGCCGCCGCGATCATACCGCCTTTAATAATGCAGGCAGGCTTCACACCAAAAAATGCTGGATTCCATAGCACCAAGTCAGCCAACTTACCCACCTCTACAGACCCCACATCGTGGGCGATACCATGGGTAATAGCAGAGTTAATGGTATATTTAGCGATGTATCGTTTGGCTCTAAAGTTATCAGCGCCTAAGCTTTCATCTTCGGGTAGCAAGCCGCGCTGAACTTTCATCTTGTGTGCGGTTTGCCAGGTACGGCAAATCACCTCACCCACCCGCCCCATGGCTTGTGAGTCCGATGAAATCATCGAAATCACCCCCATATCGTGCAAAATATCTTCGGCAGCAATCGTTTCTCGGCGAATACGTGAATCAGCAAAGGCGACATCTTCTGGGATATTAGGGTCCAAATGATGGCACACCATCAGCATATCTAAATGCTCATCGACCGTGTTTATCGTATAGGGTCGCGTAGGGTTGGTGGAAGACGGCAACACATAATCTTTAGAGCACGCGGTGATAATATCCGGTGCATGCCCACCTCCAGCGCCCTCAGTATGAAAGGTGTGAATGCATCGCCCCTTGAACGCAGCCAAGGTATCTTCTACAAAGCCAGATTCGTTTAGCGTATCGGTATGGATCGCAACCTGCACATCATATTGATCTGCGACCGTGAGACAGTTATCGATACTCGCTGGCGACGTCCCCCAATCTTCATGTAATTTTAGGCCGATAGCCCCTGCTTTTATCTGCACCTCTAAGGCCTCAGGGAGACTCGCGTTTCCTTTACCTAAAAAACCAATGTTCATCGGCAGTTCATCCACTGCCTGAAGCATTTTACCCATGTGCCAAGCACCCGGTGTGCAGGTCGTTGCATTGGTGCCAGTAGCAGGACCCGTGCCGCCACCCAACATGGTGGTAATACCACTCATCAGGGCTTCTTCCACTTGCTGAGGACAAATAAAGTGGATATGGGGGTCAACGCCACCCGCGGTCAGAATTTTACCTTCCCCTGCGATGATTTCTGTACCCGGGCCAATCACAATGTCTACGTCTGGCTGAATATCTGGATTACCAGATTTGCCAATACCCGCGATACGCCCTTGTTGAATGCCAACGTCCGCTTTTACGATGCCCCACCAATCTAAAATTAAGGCGTTAGTGATGACTGTATCCATAACAGAATCATCCGCGCGCTGACTCTGACCCATCCCATCGCGGATCACTTTACCGCCGCCAAATTTAACCTCATCACCATAGTGAGTCGCATCGCTTTCGACTTCAATCCACAGTTCGGTATCACCGAGTCTTACCCGGTCGCCAGTCGTGGGGCCGTACATATCAGCATAGGCTTGTCTTGAGATTTTCATTCTTTGTCCTCTAGTTTGCCCATTACCTCGCCTCGAAAACCATATATCTCACGATGGCCCACAAAAGGAATTAACGTAATCTGACGAAACTGACCCGGCTCAAAACGAATCGCCGTGCCTGCGGCCACATCGAGTCGATAACCTCTTGCCAGCTCGCGATCAAACGTCAGCGCAGGGTTTGCTTCGGCAAAGTGATAATGCGAGCCTATTTGAATCGGTCGATCGCCAGTATTGCCGACCTCTAACGTAATGCGTTCGCGGCCAACGCAGAGTTCGATATCACCGTCTTTAAGCTGGTACTCTCCGGGAATCATAGCGTGCCCCTCATACTATTGGATTATGAACGGTGACAAGCTTGGTGCCATCCGGAAATGTAGCCTCCACCTGTACTTCGGGGATCATCTCTGCAATACCCTCCATCACATCGTCACGAGTCAGAATTTCTGCCCCGCTGCTCATCAACTCTGCAACGGACCGCCCTTCCCTAGCACCTTCCATCACCTCTGTAGTGATCAGCGCAATGGCTTCTGGATAGTTCAATTTAAGGCCTTTGGCTTTGCGGCGTTCAGCTAATAAACCGGCTGTAAACAGCAGCAACTTGTCTTTGTCTCTCGGTGTTAATTCCACGTTGTTTTACTCCGCTATTCGTATATTTTTCAGGTCAGCCAGATTCGGGGAACACTGGCAGGCTGTCCAATCAGTTGTGGTCTGAGTAGCGCCCAGGCTTGCTGGCAAAGCGCCCAAGCTTCGTTTCTTTCCTGCCCTAAATAGCGCAGTAGCAACACACCTCGGCGGCGGGTGACAGCCCATCGAGAGTTATCTGGCAGGACTTCCCGCAATGCTTCAATAGCGCTACTTTCATCCTCTAGACCGACAACCCAAAGGGTCGCCTGAACCGTTGCGCCACCTTGCCCCCAATGGCCGTTATAACGGGGGTGTGAGGGCTCCATCAGTTGACGCTCAAGCCACAAAGGACGGCCGTCCACCGACAGGCGAAAGCGTTGTTCCAAATGCCCAGAAACAAACGGCAATTTGCTAGCAGGTCGACCGAGGGCAAGAACTTCCCAACCGATACACTTGGCGCCGCTTTCAAGACTGATAGTCGTCGTCTGTTCGCCGCGGGAACCGTCAAAGGCAAGGGTTTCCTGAGGCAAGTATTCGAGAATGCCGTTGCTAGCGACCTGTAGGTCAGTATGCTGCCCCCAAGCAACACCGTGACTATCCGCTTTATAGAGTTTGGCCGCCGCAGGGGTGGTTAGCAGTACATGGGCACCCTCACCGACAGATGCCTCAATACGAAGCTCGTCTCCACTGACTAATCCACCAGGAGGGTGTAACAGATAAACGTGGCAGCAGCCGTGTCGGCCTTCTGGATAAAATGGCCGCTGCACTCTTAGAGGGCCATGATGTTTACGGCGCACCAAACGAGTGACCACGCCCTCATCACCATCGGCTTTTGATTCAAAGCCAAGCGATAACCCAGCAGCCCAACGCCGTTCTAAATCAAACCGGTGGCCTGAGTGCTTAACGAGCATTCGTGAGGGTTTAACGTGCAAGAAGGCCGTCATACCGTCAACAGTTTGATCTGATTTGGGCGCTTAAACACATCAAGACGTCGGTTTAATTTAGAGAGTTTTTTGATGCTCATCTTTCATCCTTTGCATGGGCAGTAGGGCTTATTTTCATCAACATCCCATACAAAGCATGATTCAATCCACCTGCCAAAAAAACACTTATATTTCAGTGAATTAACATTCATTTATGTGCGCAAACAGATATGCGTTAACCTAAGAACTCCCCAAAATAGTTCAAACGAAAGCTGGACGCCTTATTATGGTGCAGAGAGACCAGAAAGGATGGCGCTTATTAGTGCAGTGTGTAATTTAGGTAGGCGACAAATACGCTAAAAGAAGGCGAGAATCCTAATAGAATCCTCTATAAGATTCTCTAATTTCGTTAGACTAGATTAGGGCTTAATAATCAGAATCTATAAACTAACTAGTACAGTCTGTTCGCTCAGAATTAAACTTCTGTGCAAAGCTCGACACGGTCACCCGTCGTACCATCAGGCCTATGGCGGAAAAGAGCGCCTTCAGATTGAGGTCCCGAACCCTTTGTCCACCACTCTAACTCACCGCCAACATAACGAGCCCCACTAGCCGAGACCGCTATTTTCATAGGGTAATCACTCCCCTTGTACTGAACCGTTACAGCGTCGTCGCTCGTATAAGTTGCAACAATCGCAGCACCGCTCTCACACTGAAAACGATGCATTGCGACGGGCGACAGTTTGACCGTATGGGCTTGATTATCTAACTCAACCTGGGGGGAACTTGTACAGGCAGAAATAAACAGAGTAGATGCAAGTGTCAAAGGGGTGATAAATTTCATGTGAGCCTTCGTGCTATTTAAAGTATGCCAATTTTTTATAGCGGGTCTTAACCCGACCCGCCTAATAGTTGTTATTCCTAACTTTCTGGATGGGTAAAACCCGAAAACCTTACGCCAGATAATAATGCCATCTCTCGATGCCACGTAGCTAGATCATCATGATTAAATAAACTTAACGAATCATGTCCACATGCCCTCGCCATCACTTGCATAAGTTCAACAGATGCTACAAAGAAGTTCTTGAGTTGCGTTGCTGATTTATCGACGTTTAGTCGTTGTCGTAAATCCGCTTTTTGAGTCGCAATACCTGCTGGGCAATTATTTGTATTACACATGCGAGCCGCAACACAACCGATTGATTGCATAGCACTATTTGCGACAGCCACACCATCCGCGCCTAATGCTAACGCTTTTACAAAATCGATTGGTGTGCGCAGGCCACCGGTAATAATAAGGGTTACTTGACCGCTCACGCCCTGTTGATCAAGGTAACGACGTGCACGTGCTAACGCAGGTATAGTGGGTACACTTATGTGGTCACGAAACATTTCGGGTGCTGCCCCTGTTCCCCCTCCGCGCCCATCTAGGATGATATAATCTGCACCGGCATCTAATGCAAACTGAATATCTTTTTCGATATGGTTCGCGCTCAATTTAAACCCAATAGGAATACCGCCCGTGACTTCGCGCACACGGTCAGAAAATGCCTTACAATCATCCACTGAGTGTAGGTTTTTAAAGGTAGGGGGTGAAATTGCAGGTTCACCTTCAGGAATACCCCGTACCGCTGAAATTTTACCCACATTTTTATTGCCCGGCAGGTGGCCGCCGGTACCTGTTTTTGCGCCCTGCCCACCTTTAAAGTGGAAAGCCTGAACACCTTTTAGCTTAGTTTCATCGTATCCAAATTGCGCACTCGCTAATTCATAAAAATAGCGAGAATTGGCCATCTGCTCTTCTGGCAGCCCCCCCCCCCCTTCACCAGAACAAATGCCTGTACCGGCCAATTCAGCGCCTTTTGCTAAAGCAAGCTTTGCTTCTTCTGAGAGTGCGCCAAAACTCATATCTGACACAAATAGAGGGATCTTCAATTTCAGCGGCTTATTAGCCTTTGGCCCAATAACAAGCTCGGTACTAACAGCCACATCTTCGAGCAAAGGCTTAGTCGCCATTTGCGCCGTCATAACTTGAATGTCATCCCAAGATGTCGAGGTACCCCCATAGACGTCATAGGGCCGTGATGCCCCATCTTCGATAAGCCATCTCTAGCCAACTGATGTATAAACTCAACGGTAGGTTCTTCTGCCGTAGCGCTAGCAACAGGCGTATTACCTGATCGTGGTTGAATACCCGGCCCTTCTTTTCCTATTGCCCCATCATCAAACTGTTTGTGGCTACCATCGCAATAAGGCAAATTTGCCGAGTGCTTACATTGGCATAAAAAAGCCTCACCCGACTTTTCGGCGGTAAAGGACATTGGTTTAAAATCGGTTCCTACATGAGAACCATCACAAAAAGGCTGGTTATTTGAACGTCCACAAGTACAAAATTAATACGCATCACCCTCAGTTAAATCGACTTTGACGGGCTTATTATTGGCTACTGTCGGCTTCATTTATTGGCTCCATACTTGTGATCTATAATGTTTTAGCTACACACCCGATACCCTCAGATGAAAGCTATACGCATATTAGAGAAATCGGTAGACTTACCCATACTCTAGCTTATGGATTATTCTCATGCCAATGCTTATTGCCGTCACTGTTTTGTGGGCATTTTCGTTTAGTTTGATCGGGGTCTATCTTGCTGGACAGGTAGATGCTTGGTTTTCTGTATTGGTCAGAGTAGCCCTCGCTACGTTGGTGTTTTTACCGTTTTTAAAACCGCGCCAAATCAACCCCAAAATAGCTTTACAGCTGATGATGTGTGGTGCGATTCAACTCGGCATCATGTATGGGTTTTATTACCAATCCTTTTTATACCTTTCTGTGCCCGAGGTATTATTGTTCACCGTTATGACCCCTATTTACATTACGGTGCTTAACGGTCTGCTTGATCGCCGACTAAATATTGGCTTTACCATCAGCGCATTGTTAGCCGTTATCGGCGCCATTACCATTCGCTATCAAGGCGTAGATGAAGGCTTTTTAAAGGGATTATTAATCGTGCAGGGGGCCAATTTTTGTTTCGCGGCAGGACAAGTCGCGTATAAACGCATTATTGCAAAAGAACGAATAGATTTACCTCAGCACACCGTGTTTGGTTGGTTTTTTATGGGCGCATTAGCGGTTGTTATTCCTTGTTTTCTACTCCTCGGCAATCCAGATAAGCTGCCCACCACCACACTACAGTGGTCTATTTTAATTTATCTAGGCGTTGTAGCTTCTGGCATTGGGTATTTTGCATGGAACAATGGGGCCACACAGGTAAGCGTCGGAACCCTGGCGGTCGCCAATAACCTATTAATACCTGCGGGCATATTGGTCAACGTATTGTTCTGGAATCGTGATGCGGATATTTTACGTCTATCAATCGGTGGCGGGATTATTTTATTCGCGCTTATGGTGAATGATAAATTCAATCAAAAAACTTACTAAGCGACACGGCTTACTACTCACTCGCTAAACACATCGTATATAGTAAAACCACAACACTCTATTTATAGGCGCTTTTGGGGACAAAAAAAGCCCCGATTCACATCGAGGCTTTATCGCTATAACCTGTTGGCTATTAAGACTTCTTTCTTCTAGTCAGACCAAGACCCGCAAGTCCAAGACCGAAAAGTGCAAGACTCGCTGGCTCTGGTACTGCTGAAGCAGCGCCTTCATCTGAGATGGTTAGCTTAGAATAATCTAAGGTCCATCCATCTCCGCCATCTCTATATACATCAATAGTCAGTTCATTTGCGCCATCAAGTAACGATGAATAAGACGATAAATCGAATACATCCAACCAAGCATAGTTATACCCAGGGCCAGCATCATCGCCATCCGTTAGGTAGCCTATAAACGTACCATCAATAGACAGAGATGTAAGACCATACAACCCCTGACCGCCCGAGAAAATCTCTAAAGAAGCAGACGTAATAGTGCCAAGCCCTGACACATCATAAGTATGGGAAATAGTCGTATCACCCGTTATCCAGCTATCCGTTCCATCCCCGTCACCAGAAGAGCTAACTGCACTCCAGTCAAACGATGCCCCATGAGTTGCCCCAATACCAAAGCCATCTGCATCACCAATCTGGTCAACAATCACTGTTGCAGAAGCAACGCCTGATATAGATGAAAGCAAAGCGCCTAATAATAAATATTTTTTCATTTTTACTCATTCCTTGATGTAGTCGATCTTTAATCAATAATAGAGAAATAGTTATTAGCAATAATTAATCCATAAAAAAACAACTAACGGCAGAACAAAGCACTAAATTTTTACCCCCCTACTGACGAATAACAATCTGTAAATTATCCCGACGGTATTTTCGGCGCCCCTTAATATTTATAGCTAGACGTTTACTCGATTACGGTTGGCGGTAAATATATTGTGAACTCATTAATGGGTTCAATTAAAACACTATAAGGTAAGAGTTGTTCTGACTCTTGAACAAGGCCAAGGTCTGATAGGAGCTTAAATTTTGCTGACTTCAACTGCGCAGGTTTCACCTCTAGCTTTTTATGCCAAACTCTATAGGTGCCCAATTTTCCATCTCTGCGATGATAAAACCCAGCAAGGGGATGCGTAAGATACACAAGCGCAGACTGTGTATCTGGAAAACCTGGGAAATCAAACACGTCGCGCGATGATTGAACTAGCTCAACAGACGCGTCTGCCCACGTGGATCGAGTGTCCATTATGTACTTATCATACAGCTTTGTAGATTCATTAAAATGACAATCAAAATTAATTTTTCCTGAATGCCAAGGAAGACTCCAACAATATCTGGGGACAACTACAGTCCAAGAGTCGAGCGTTGTACCTAAAAACCATACGCAGCGTTCATTTGTTTCTTTGTCGACAATATATATACGGTAGTTTGTTTGCCCCATTGTAAACTTGGGGAAAGGAAAAACAGCTGAGGTAAAATCCACATCAATAAAGGGTACAACTGAAACAAGGCCCATTGTTTGGCCTTTAACTTCAATAGTGTCTAACTGGAATCGCTCAGGAAATACCCCCTTAAAACGATCAACAGGTACGGCATAAGTAATAATCGCAAAGTGCTTTAAACCACAAAGCACGTCTATGCCCTTTGGCTTTGGACGCACAGTTAGGTAATCTTCTATTTTTCGTAACTCTTGCACGGTTCATCCTTGATAATTTAGCACATCGTAAAAATATGCCTTACTTTAGCAGACACAAAGCGCTACTTATTCCATAATTTTAATCAAACCACTGCTGATGCAGTTTTTCAATCTCGCCATTTTTTATAAGCTTTTTGAGCGCCTTATTCAATACGTTCAATGTTTCAGCATTGCCCTTCTTAACAGCCATGCCAACGGGGCTTCTTTGCTCGAATACATCGATAATATTCACGTCCATATTAAGCGCTTTCGCTAGGTAAATTCCGACCTCTTTCGGTGCAATAACGGCCACCACCTCACCGCTCTTTAGTAGTCTCATAGACTCTTCTTTAGAACCCGTTTGTCTTAAACGAATTAAATTTCCCACGCCTTTAAGCTCTAGACTTTTCTCTAATTCTGAATGTCTATCTCCAGCGACTTTTCTGCCCATTAAGTCAGTTAAGCTTTTGATATGAGTATTAGTAGATAAGACAAAAACAACTGTGTAACGATAATAATACGGAACGGTAAAGTCAAAGTACCTTGCTCTAACCTCCGTTATCTCCATACCAACGGCACAATCTAATTTACGTGTATGAACCAAGTCGCTAACGACGCTATCCCAGTTAGCTTGGTAAAAACTAAATTGATTGCTTTCTGAGTTTGAAATAAGTTTCAAAACATCTGCATCGAAACCATCAACGTCCCCCTGCGCACTTTTAAACTGATAAGGAGGGAATCCATCAGAGATGCCACAAACATATTGATTAACGTCGGCATACGCCAACTTATTAGATATAAGCAATAGTATAAAACTGAGTCGAATTAGTATTTTTGACATACAACTCCTCGTCACCACAATATTAGGATAGACGATAAGTGGCATTTTAAACACCCTAATGCTTAATCGCGAGACATGCATCTAGCACATCCCCCTTCTACAAAGACTACCACCCCCACCAACGCTCAACCTTGAGAATGCCCCGCCAGATACGCCCAAGAATAGATGGAAACAGTTGCGGGAGTAGCAACGCCAATACCGCAAACACAGCAATGCAGCTGATCAAGTAAATACTATCGATAAACCCACCCCAAAATGCGAGCTCTTTGTTGACCCCGAGCCAAATAAAAGCGGCGGTAGGTACCGAGAAAAATAGAGATGCAAACAGGCCCATCAACCTTGATTCAATAGGACCACCTTGGCCACGATTCCTTGCCATTATAATTTACGCCTTGTGTGTAATGCTTTTCGTATAGCATGCTCGAATTTTACCCCCCCCCCTAGAAACCACCGCCCATCATAGGCAGTGCAAGGAAGATTTTTAGAATTAATGCATTTGCGATATCAATAAAGAAAGCACCGACCAATGGAACCACCAAAAATGCTTTTGGTGAGGGACCAAATCGATTGGTGATGGCGTTCATATTACCGATCGCGACTGGGGTAGCGCCTAAGCCTAGACCAGCGAAACCGGACGCCATAACAGCGGCATCATAGTCACGCCCCATCACCCTAAAAACCACCCACATTGTAAACAACGTAATAACGGTTACTTGTGTGCACATGACGATTACCGCTAACAGCACATCATCTGAAAGAGCAGCAAACTGCATGGAGATAAGACTCATCACGAGAAATATCTGTAAACTTACGTTATTAGCCACACTGACAGCCCGTTCGCTAATCTTGAATTTTGCAACATCAGCGCTATTGGTTATGGTGATAGCCATCAACATGGCAGTTAAGAATCCAGGGAGCAGCATGCCAGTATTAAATAAAAAACGGTTTACTAAATCACCTGTTTGAATACAAACCGCAATCACCAAAGTGGTTTTAAGAATATCTTCAAGCGTTGTAGGATGATAGCGCTCTTTGACCTCTGATACGGTGGTTATAATATCAATCTCGCCCTTAGGTTTAAGCCCATTGGCTTTTATTAGCCGCCCTGCAATCGGGCCACCAATAATACCCCCCATAATTAAACCAAACGTAGCAAAAGTGATGCCTAGCGCTTCGGCATCTTCTAAACCAGCCTTTGCCGCTTCTGCACCCCAAGCGATGGCAGTGCCATGCCCGCCAGCTAGAGAGATACTGCCTACAAATAAACCATACGCTGGCTCACTGCCAAAAGAAGTCATGATGAACACGCCTGCGGCATTCTGCAGAATAAGAAACACCATTGATATCGACAGCAAGATAACTAACGCCTTTCCGCCCGCCATTAACAGCCTAAATTTAGCAGTTAAGCCGATGGTGGTAAAAAAGATCAGTAATAAAATATCGCGAAGCCGCATATCAAAGTCGAGAGTCAAATCCCATTGGCTACTCACGACGCCAATAACGATGCTAAATAGCAACCCACCGGTCACAGCTTCGGGTATATTGTTTCTTTTGAGAAGGGGGATAACGCGGTTAATGTAACCACCCGCAAATACAGCGATGATGCTGAGAATCAGAAAATCGGTTCCTTCGACAGCGTAGTTCATGGTTATTCCATTCATGAAAACAAAAAGACGGCACTAGATTACCAGTACCGTCTAACGACAACAAGAATACTCAGATCGTTTATCAGCCTATTGAAGTTAGGCGCCAGGGCCGCAATCTAGGCAACCCTTAATAACATCAGGCCCGATATTAAGGTTACTATTGAGATCTCTCAACGCTGTTCGTACCCCTTCTTCAATAACAGGGTGGTAAAATGGCATATCTAGCATTTCAGATACCGTCATACGTTTCTGTACCGCCCAAGATAAAAGGTGGGCAATATGCTCGGCTGCAGGCCCAAACATTTCAGCCCCTAAAAACAACCCTGTACCTTGCTCGCCATAGACTTTCAAAAGCCCTTTGTTTTTGCCCATTACTCGGCTTCTACCCTGATTCTCAAAAGATACTTTGCCCGTTGCATAACAGGTATGGCAACGCGCTTTAACCTGATCTAGCGTTAAGCCCACCGCTGCAATTTGAGGATCAGTAAATACGACCGCAAGGGGTGCTCGCCTATGGCCTGCTAGGACTCTGGGGTAACCACCTGCATTTCCCCCTGCAATTCGCCCTTCATCTGCGGCTTCGTGCAACAGTGGAATGTCGTTACTGGCATCCCCTGCAATAAAGATATGGCTACTGGTGTGAGCGCCACCTGTATTTTCTAGTTTCGTTTGCAACGTGTAACGATCAAATACAGGCACACCTCTGTCATCAAGTTTCAATGACGTATTTTCTAACCCCAAGTTATCGACATTCGGTTTGCGACCTGTCGCAGCAAGCACATAATCAAAGCACTCGGTAATCTCGCCTTTTTCTCTATGAATATACGTCACTGAAACCTGTGTTTTATCATCGCCGTCAACTCGCTCCATGCCTTTTACTTCGGCATCGGGGTCCAGATAAAACGCTTCGTTAAAAGCGTGTTTAGCATATTCTCTAATTTCAGGGTCACGTGTTGCACCGAGGCCGCCTCCCAAACCAAATACTCGAATATCCACACCTAACCGACTCAAAGACTGCCCTATCTCTAAACCGATAACGCCCGGCCCGAATACAGCAACCGATTCAGGCAAGCTTTCTAGTTCAAAAACCGAGTCGTTAATTAAGAGTCTATCGCCTAAAGCTTCAAAGGTAGGAGGATAAGTCGGACGACTGCCGGTAGCAATCACCACACGCTCAGCATATAGCGCTGTTTCGCCGCCCGCTTCAAGCGAGATGTTTAACCGGTGATCATCTACAAACGTGGCATAACCTCGAATACGCTTTGATTCTGGGATCTCTTCAACAGACTCAACAACAAAGCCGGCAAATCGGTCTCTTTCAGAGCGAACTCGCTGCATAACGGCTTTCCCATCAACGGATACTGGGCCTGCACTTACTCCAAATATAGGCGCTTTCTCTATTGCATGAGCGGCTTCTGCTGCGGCAATTAACAACTTACTCGGCATACACCCCACTCGAGCACAGGTCGTACCATAGGGGCCTCCTTCAATTAATACGACACTATCAGTATGCTTACTAACCTCTCGGTAAGCCCCTAGGCCTGCCGTACCGGCCCCGATAATGACAACATCAACGTTTTGTATTCTATTGTCTAACTGATCTGACTGCATTATTGCCTCTTGCCTCGCATGAATAGAGAGAGCATCCTTACTCAGAATGAACCGGATAACATCGTGCATGAGTCGTGAGCCCTACCGACCGGCAAAGCTCGCGCTCTTTGGACTACTGACCTAAGTAGGCTTCCAACTCATCTGCCCCACCGATCAAAGCACCATCAACAAATACTTGAGGCGTAGTTCCTTTACCGGTAACGGCCTGCAATGAGCTGTAACTAACACCGCCTTGACCCAGTTCGATATCTTCAAATCTAAAGCCTTTCTTATTCAGCAAATCTCTAGCTCTGTGACAGTGTGAGCAACCAGGCTTACTGAATAACGTAATACGTGACGGCAACTTCGCATTCGGGTTGATGTAATTAAGCATCGTATCGGCGTCAGACACTTCAAAAGGGTCGCCTGGCTTTTCTGGCTCAATAAACATCTTCTCGATGACTCCATCTTTTACTAGCATGGAATAACGCCACGAACGCTTACCAAACCCTAAGTCATTTTTATCGACGGCCATTCCCATACCTTCTGAGAAGTCCGCATTTCCATCCGGTAAGAAAGAGATATTCTCGGCCTTTTGGTTTTCTTTCCATGCGTCCATTACAAACGGATCGTTTACAGACAAGCAAATAATGCTATCAACACCATTTTCTTTAAATACACCCGCTAATTCGTTATATCGAGGTAAGTGTGTGCTTGAGCAAGTCGGTGTAAATGCTCCGGGTAATGCAAACAGCACAACAGTCTTACCTGCAAATAGTTCATTCGTGCTGACCTGTTTCCACTCATTATTTTCACGAGTTGGAAAGGTGACCTGTGGTACTGCTTGACCTTCTTTAGATTGCAACATGTACGTCTCCTAGTGCGTAGTGTTTATCTGATAATCATAAGATATCGCAAAGCCTAAAATTAATACAATCAATTGATTCAATCATATTGATAGCTTTTACATATAACTGATGTTTCTTATCTATTATCAGCTCGTCCGTTTATGTTGTTTTAGGCTTAAGACTCTGCGACCATAACCCCCTTAAGTCTAGTCTATCTCAGATGAATCACCGCTAAGTTTCAATACGGTAGGCACTGCACTCTTTTGCTCTTCAACTCATTAGCGCTGATGGCATACCCTTAAGCACGTTCTAAAAAGTAGACAAAAATGACGGTTAAACAAGCGTTACTCTATACCTTTTCACTAGGGGCTATTTGCGTCTTTCTAACTTGGTATTTGGGGCATATATGGGTGTTTATCATGATTGTATCCGCCGCGTTGGTTGGCATTGCGTTCACGGTATCCACTGCATGTCCAAAATCTGATCAAGACCAATCAGAAAATGAAAAAAGATAGCCTCAATTAATCAGCTTCTTTTTTCATCAGCACTTTCAATTAACCAAGCGACTCATACAGCGCGTTAATTGAACGCTCAGTCTGCTCCCAACTCATGCACGCATCAGTGATAGAGACACCGTACTCCATGTCAGCTGAAATATCTTGTCGATGCTCATTTATATGACTTTCAATCATTATGCCCATAATAGCGCTATTACCCGCCTTCACTTGTTCAGCAATGTCTTTCAGTACAAGGGGTTGTTTGAGGTGGTCTTTGCCTGAATTCTCGTGACTGCAGTCAATCATAATGCGCTGATTCAAACCGGCATCTCGAAGTGCATGCTGGCAACGCGCTATATTGAGCGCATCATAATTCGGTTGTCCGTTTCCACCTCTGAGTACGATATGGCCATTAGGGTTTCCGGCGGTACGAACGATTCCTATCTCACCATTCTCAGACACCCCCATAAACACATGAGGATTTGCCGCTGACTTCATGGAATTAATCGCTGCCGTAAAACCTCCATCTGTCGCGTTCTTAAATCCTACGGCAGCAGACAATCCACTCGCCATTTCTCTATGAGGCTGAGATTCAGTTGTTCTTGCACCGATAGCAACCCAGCTAATAAGGTCATCAAAGTAGCTAATGGCTAATGGGCTAAGTGCTTCTGTCGCCAATGGCAGCCCCATACCGGCAAGTTCAAGTAATAGAGTACGAGATAATCTCACGCCCCGTTCCATGTCATCGCTGCCATCTAATAACGGGTCATGTAACAGCCCCTTCCACCCGACGGTTGTTCTTGGTTTTTCAAAGTAGCAACGCATGACTAAGCACAAACGGTCACTCACTTTAGAAGATAAATGCGCAAGGCGTCGCCCGTAATCGATAGCCGATGCGGTGTCATGTATTGAGCAAGGCCCTGTCACCACCATCATGCGAGGATCTGCACCACTGACAATGCGATTAATCATTTGCTGTTGTTGCTGAACCTGCAATCGTAAAGCGCCAGCCGCTTGTAACTGCTGTTTAATCACTAGTGATGAAGGCAAAACATCCACAGAGGTGGAAGATGTCTCAGCTTCAGCCTGATGATCTAAACCTATGCTAGTTGAGTTAGTCATAGATGAATCCTTATATTCCTTACTTAGTTAAAGCCCTAAAACGAAAAAACCCCGATTAGCCAAAGCCTTTCGGGGTTTTATAAAACTTGTCCGGAAGGCTGTTTTGTTAAACTCACCTTCCTGATACATTGTCGTACTTAACGAGTATCCAGGGTTCGCTTAACCGTCTTACTAAAATAGTAAAACCAATACTGCCAACCAGAAAAATTGTTAGATGAAACAACACCGTTATTGCCATTTTTATCGACAGACACGGCAGAACACGGCTTCGTCAACGCGACAAAGAGGTCAAATGCAGTGATGTGTAGGCGTGTGTTTTTCATATTCATGAAAGAATCTTAACCCAATTAAACTCGCTTGCAAACCCACTCAGGCTAAACTTATCAATATTCATTGTTTAGTCTGCCGCATAAAGGTCTAAACTGAAAGGCTGCTACGTTAGCGTTTTAATGCTACATTTTTTGTGTAGGGTGTAACGCTATTTAAACTTATATCTTTGCGCAGATTAAGGATTAAACATGAGATTCAGTTGGGTTTTAACGCCGAGTTTAGCCGCTATTAAAATAAGCATACTGTTCTTACTATTAAGCGTGAGTCAGGCAGTATTTGCACAAAATATTGAGGTAATCTCAGTTCAATACCGAGCAGCAGAAGATATAGCAAGCCAAATAAAAGCACTCTACCCTGAACAGCAAGTGCGAGTGGTCGGAAGGGGTCAGCAATTAACCATTAGGGCTGACGGGTCAACCTTAGAAGAGATCAAACAACTGGTAACCTCTTTAGATGTTGCACCTAACCAGTTCCTGATCAGCGTATCTAGCGATGCCAACGCCCAACAAAACAATAAAGGAATATCAGGCTCGATATCAACATCCACAAACACCATGAACAATGGCAGCATAAACATTCAAGCGCATAAAAAATCGTACAAAACCCGTGGAACAGGCAGTCAAGCCGTTAGAGTATTAGAAGGCCATTCTGCATTCGTTAGCGCAGGCCAAAAACACCCCGTACGTGAGCGACAATTAATAAACGGCCAGTGGGTTAACGGAGTAGATTATATTGATATGACAAGCGGGTTTTATATTGAACCTAGACTAATGGGTAGCGATCAGGTTGAACTAAAAATACGTACCCAGCAAAATCAAGCTAGCAAACGCCAACCCAATACAATCAATACCGCCACGATTGAGTCAGTTCAAGTCGTTAGATTGGGTGAGTGGGCGACGATTGGAGGCACCCGCCAAGATTCTCAACGTAGCACGAGCGGCATTGGCTACTCTACTGAACGACATTCGATTGATAACCAAAGCATGACCATTAAAGTTGACCTTGTAGGCGACTAAACAATGCCCGGTTATGCCATGCTGTGGCTTCATTAATAGCCGTTTAAGCATTCATATTATTTAACAACACGTCTTTCGCAGTATTCACCTGTGCTGCTAAAAAGTTACTTCCACCGCGGTCTGGGTGCAATTTCTGCATCAGTTTTCGGTGTGCATCTAGTATTTCTTTTTTAGTGGCCCCCTCTGTTAACCCCAGAATCTGCAATGCTTGAGACTCGTCCATGTCAGAATGGAAGGTAGGCGCATTCAGTTCATCAAACTGATACCCACACTGTTCAGCTTTTTTACGCCACGCTTGCCCTATATGCCGCTGTAGAAAGGCATCAAAGACAGGAACTGAGTCTGCATATTGTTCGGATGCTAATTGATAGAGTTGATAAAGCTGTGCAGGATTCAACTGCGATAAGCGCTGGCCTTTAAGCTCACCCTGCAAGATTTCACCGTCCATTTTTCCGCTTGTGTGCGTCAGTGACATCGTAAGTAAAGAGGTTTCAACAACCGTGACGCCATCTGGACCAACAGGCGTCGAGCCCCCCACCCATTGCTTTAAATAGCGCACAATGGGTATATATTTCAACAATGCGGGTATTTTTTTAGCAAATGGGATAATCGCTGCGACTATAGCCGCAACAAAGTGAATTCTGCCGGTTATCAGTAGCAATAGTAAAACCGCGCCCGCCAATCCAACGGCCACGATATAAACCAGTTTACGTCGCTGCTTCGGGCTACTATTGATGCCATAGCGAATTAGCGTAAACACGAGTAGAGCGGCTAAAAAACCAATGAGAAGGTGCATAAGTAAACTCTTAACGGTTGATATGTCTTAACCATACGTTAGCTATCTCGATAAAATCAACCTGCAATCGGGTTAAACGCACCTCCCAGCATGATCACACAAGAAAATGCGTCGCTATAAGCCTATTATAGAATATGTTAAATTAGCTATTCGTAATCTTCGCGAGTGACCACAACCCGTTTAAGGAGCAACGATTTGATCGTTTATCAAGGCGTAGAAGGTGCCTATTCTCACCTAGCCTGTCAGCATGTATTCCCTCAACGAGAGGCTTCAGCTTGCGATACTTTTTTAGAGGCTATGCAAGCGGTTGAACAGGGTCGCGCTAACCTTGCGATGATACCTGTCGAAAACTCTACTGCCGGACGAGTCGAAGAGATTTATCGACTGATTCCCAAGATGAGTTTACACATCGTTGGTGAACATTATGAGCCAGTGAACCACTGCTTACTCGGGTTACCAAACGCCTCGCTAGAGACGATTCGAACGGTTGGCTCTCACCCACAAGCACTCGCTCAATGTAATAACCATATCGCCCAGTTGAAGTTAACCGAACTGGCCAAACTCGATACCGCAGGCGCGGCCCGAGAAGTCAGCCAGAGTAATGATCTAAGCAAAGCGGCTATCGCATCCTCTTTAGCCGCAGAACTCTACGGGTTAAAAATACTGAAAGAAAACTTTCAAGACGAACAAGGCAATACCACTCGATTTATTATTTTATCTCATACCGAGCAACTACCTAAGTTTGACCCCCAAAAAGCTTATATTACATCGCTTATTTTTCGCGTTCGAAATATCCCCGCATCGCTATATAAAGCGTTAGGCGGGTTTGCCACTAATGGTGTTAACTTGGTCAAGCTTGAGAGCTATATGCCTGGCGGTCGTTTAAACGCAAGTCAGTTTCATGCTGATATCGAGGGGCACTTAAGTATGCGGTCTATGGCGCTCGCTATTGAGGAATTAAACTTTTTTGCTGAAGAAGTTCGAGTATTAGGGACTTATGAAGCAAACGCATTTCGTACCACTGCGAACTTCCATGAATAGATATTTACATTTCGGTTTTTACGTATCTATAATTTCGAAGAACTGTTTATAATAAATCGGTTACGATACAGCAACAGCTTTATATGACCCATGCCTCACACATTACGATACTAGAATATTCTTCTTATTCACTCGCATTAAGATCGGGTGTTATAACTAATTAAGAAAAAATCTGACGGAGAAACACCCATGCTAAAGCGCATGACTATAATGGTTTTAATTCTCGCTATCATTTTCGGTGGCATGTTTTGGTTTTTGGGGTATTTTAAACCCAAAATGGTCAATCAATACTTTGCTAACTTCCAACCCCCCCCTGCAACTGTTTCGTCAGCAACTGCAACCGTAAACTCACGCATTCCATTTCTTGAATCAACCGGCAGCATTGTGGCGGTACAAGAAGTCGTAGTGACTAGTGAAGTAGCAGGCCCCATTCAATCTATTAACTTTCAATCAGGTCAGGATGTTGAAGCAGGCACCCTACTCGTTAAGCTCGATACCTCCGTCGATCAAGCTGAACTTAAAGGCCTTATTGCGTCAGGAAAACTAGCAGAAGCGAACTTTAAACGAGATAAGCAACTCATAGCACGCAAAGCGGTTAGCTCACTCGATTATGAAACCAGTGTTGCAGGGCTACGCAACGCTGAAGCAAGCATCGAAAGCCAAAAAGCTACTATTAGCAAAAAGTCTATTCGCGCACCGTTTGGTGGCAAACTAGGTATTCGCAAGATTAACCTAGGCGAATACCTACAAGCCGGCACCCCCATTGTCTCATTGCAGGCATTAGATAAGGTATATGTTGATTTTCACTTACCTGAGCAAAACTTTAGCCAAGTCAAAATTGGGCAAACTGCGCTTATTAAAGTAGCCGCATGGCCTGACAGAGAGTTTAGCGGCGAAGTCACTGCGGTTGATGCTCGAATCAGTGAAGCCTCTCGAAACTTCACGGTTCAAGCGACTATCGACAACCCAGACCACGCATTACTACCTGGCATGTTCTCAGAAGTAAGACTTGTAACCGGGCAACCTAGAGAATTAGTCACGGTACCTGAGCAGGCCGTTGAGCGAAAACTGTATGGCACCTCTGTATTCGTCATCTCTGAAACCACCCCAGAATCTTCTGGCGCAGAAGGCGAGAAAGTCGAGAAAGTACTAACCGTCGATCGACGCTATGTGCAAACCGGTCAAAGTATTGGTGGCCACATTGAAATAACCTCTGGCCTAAAAAGCGGAGAGCAAGTCGTCGTTGCTGGGCAATTAAAACTACAAAACGGCTCACGTGTTGTGATTAATAACATCGTCGAACTTAACTAAGGAGTCGGTATGCGCTTTACTGATTTATTTATACGCCGGCCGGTTCTTGCCTCAGTTGTCAGCTTGGTTATTCTGCTGCTCGGTTTAAATGCATTAAAAGAACTGCAGGTCCGCCAGTACCCAGAATTAGAAAACTCAATAATATCAATTGTGACGGCGTACCCTGGTGCGAGTTCCGACTTGGTAGCAGGGTTTATAACAAGCCCCATTCAACAAGCGGTAGCCAGTGCTGAAGGGATTGACTACCTAAAGTCGACGAGTTCTCAGGGGGTTAGCTTAATCGAGGCTCACTTAAAACTTGGCCAAAATGCTAACTCAGCAATGACTGAAGTGTTAGCAAAAGTCTCTGAAGCCCGAAAAGAGCTTCCGGCGGACGCCGAAGAACCCGTGGTCTCCAAATCAACTGGGGGCACGACCTCACTCCTCTATTTGAGTTTTTTCAGTACAGAAATGGAAGAAACTCAAATTACCGACTACCTCAAACGTGTTGTTCAGCCACAACTTGAAACCCTCGACGGCGTTGCAAGTGCAAAAATTCTTGGTGATAAGTCATTTGCGATGCGTGTATGGTTAAACCCTAGCAAGCTAGCCGCTTACGAATTAACACCCCAAGACGTTGCGGCATCCCTCAATAGCAATAGCTTTTTATCGGCGGCGGGACAAACCAAAGGACAATATGTCGCGATCAACGTGACGGTAGACACAGACCTAAAAAGCATTGAAGAATTTCAAGACCTCGTAGTTAAACGTGATGAAGGGGCTTTAGTTAGACTTCGTGATGTAGCGACAGTAGAACTAGGCGCCAAAAATGATGACTCAGCGGTCTACTTTAACGGCAAACGTGCCGTTTTTATTGCAATCGATGCACAACCATCCGCAAACCCACTCACGGTTATTGATGGCGTTTATGCAAAACTTCCAGACATCGAACGTCAACTACCGAGCGCCCTCGAAGCAAAAATAAACTATGACGCAACACGCTTTATTCGTGACTCAATTACAGAAGTTGTGATAACCGTTGGTGAAGCAACCGTCATTGTTATCTTCGTTATCTTCATGTTTTTGGGCAGTGGTCGTGCCGTATTGATTCCAGTCGTCACTATTCCACTTTCGTTGATTGGCGTCTGCTTTTTCATGCTTGCCATGGGCTACTCACTAAACTTACTGACACTTCTTGCAATGGTACTTGCTATCGGTCTGGTGGTAGATGATGCTATCGTCGTAGTAGAAAACATCCACCGGCATATTGATGAGGGCCTATCACCCTTTAAAGCCTCCATTGAAGGTGCGCGCGAGATCGCAGGCCCTGTTATATCAATGACCCTGACCCTTGCAGCCGTATATGCCCCTATTGGATTTATGGGCGGACTCACAGGCGGGTTATTCAAAGAGTTTGCCTTTGCGCTGGCTGGCGCCGTGATTATATCGGGCATTATTGCACTAACGCTTTCCCCGATGATGTGCTCTAAACTACTAACAGAGACCAACAGCCCAATGGCTAAACGTCTCGACAAACTCTTTGATAAAATAAGAGTCAGTTATCAGAACCGGTTACACAATACCTTGAACTATAGACCTGTCACGATGGTGATGGTCGTCACTATGTTGATAAGCTGCGTATTTTTATATCAGTTTTCGAAAAAAGAACTCGCTCGAAGTGAAGACCAAGGCATTATATTCAGCCTTTCAACTGCACCCGAAAGTGCTACCCATGACTATGTTGACGCCTATACCGGTGAGCTGCTGAAAGCCATTGATTCATTTGAAGAAAAAGAAGGTTCATTTGTTGTAGCAGGGATGAACAGCGTCAACTCTGTTTTCTCAGGAATGCTGTTAAAGCCTTTTAGTGAGCGCGAAGCCACTCAAATGGAGCTCGTACCTGTTATGCAGCAAAAGCTAGCGGGCATTGCAGGCTTTAGGTCTGTTTCTTTTAACCTGCCAACATTGCCCGGTGCAAGCGGACTGCCGATTCAATTTGTAATCACTTCAGCGCAAGACCATGAAGTGCTATACGAGTTGGGCCAAGACCTACTGGGTCAGGCCATGCAAAGTGGTAAGTTCATTTTTCTCGATACTGACCTGAAGTTCAATAAACCTAAGGCCGATATCAGCATTGATCGTAGCAAAGCGGCTGAAATGGGTATTAGCATGAAAGACATTGGCTCAGCCCTCAGCACGATGTTAAGTGGAGGCACCGTTAACCGCTTCAATGTTGATGGCAGAAGCTATGACATTATTCCACAAGTGGAGCAAGATTATAGGCGGACCTCTCAACAGCTTGATGATTACTATATTCGAACGGCTGCAGGATCCTTAATTCCACTATCGACCATTGCCAAAATAACCGAAGACGTCGAGCCCAATAAACGGGGCCAATTCCAGCAGCTCAATTCTTTAGTGATTGAAGGCGTCATGAGACCTGGTGTTAGTCTTGGGGATGCACTCAGCTATCTTGAGTCTACCGCGCGTGAGACCTTTCCTAAAGGCGTTGGCATTGATTACGCTGGGCAATCACGCCAATTTATTCAAGAAGGTAGCGCACTAATCTTTACCTTCTTCTTCGCACTCATCATGATTTATTTGGTTCTAGCAGCACAGTTTGAAAGCTTCCGGGACCCCTTCATTATTTTGATCAGTGTCCCTATGTCGTTACTCGGCGCGTTACTACCTATTGCCTTCGGTGTTACCTCGATCAATATATATACTCAAGTGGGTCTAGTAACACTTATTGGCCTTATTAGTAAGCACGGCATATTGATGGTTGAGTTTGCCAACAAACTTCAAGTCGAAGAAGGGCTAGGTAAACGGGAAGCCATAGAAAAAGCAGCAGGTATTCGCCTAAGAGCTATTTTGATGACGACATCCGCTATGGTTGTTGGCGTGTTTCCGTTAATTCTAGCATCTGGAGCAGGCGCAGCAAGCCGGTTTGATATTGGTTTAGTGGTAGCCTCAGGGCTTTCTGTTGGAACTATCTTCACGTTATTCGTAGTACCTGCAGTGTACGTCATAATAGCTAAAGACCGCAGTTCAGAAGGCCAACAGCAAGATCGTGATAACCCTCACAACTTAGGGCAGGCGAACGTAACACCACCGACTACGAGCACTTGAAACACCTACTGCTAACACCTAACTAGCGTCCACCTCCTCCATCCAATACGGGCTAAGTGCCCGTATTGCCTTTTACTTTAAAAGTCCTAGTAGCCGTGATGAAGCGTAGCGGAACCAAGGGGAAAATAGCCACCAATAGACATGAGTGACATCCTGCATGTATGCTATTCAAGCTTATTGATAATATCATCATGGATACCTTATGAAAAAAGTAGCATCCTCAAAATTACTTATCTCACTCCCTTTACTTGCTTCAATAATCTCAGGTTGTAGCTTTGTTCAACTCAAGCCAAACGCAGACACAGTAAAAACGTTAACGGCAGAGCAAGTAGCCAACTGTAAGTCGGTAGGAACAGTCACCACTAAGGTGATTGACGAGGTAATGTTCATATCACGCAATGAAGAAAAAATGGCTTCAGAGCTTGAAGTACTCGCTCGTAACGAAGCAATAAAATCAGACGCTAACGCCATTGTGCCGATTAGCGAGATAGAAGAAGGCCAACGTACTTTCAGAGTATACCTTTGTCCATAAGCTCAGCATAGCGCTGGTCTTAAAACCAAAAAAACCCGATAGTTTTCACTACCGGGTTTTCTCTTAAAGCTAAATTAAGTAATCATTACTTCTTAGCTTTTCTTTCCTTCTCTTCTGCAATAACAACTTCAGCTACTGAGTTTGGACAAGGCATGTAGTGTGAGAACTCCATAGAGAACTGACCACGACCAGAAGTCATTGTACGAAGACTTCCGATATAACCAAACATTTCAGAAAGAGGAACGTCTGCTTTAACACGAACACCAGTAACACCGGCTTCTTGATCTTTGATCATGCCACGACGACGGTTCAAGTCACCAATAACATCACCAACGTGATCTTCAGGCGTGAACACATCAACTTTCATGATAGGTTCAATCAACTGAGGACCCGCTTTTGGAATCGACTGACGGAATGCGCCTTTAGCTGCGATTTCAAACGCGACTGCAGATGAATCCACCGCGTGGAAACCACCATCAAACAATTCAACTTCAACGTCTAATACAGGGAATCCTGCAAGAACACCTTCAGTCATCATTGATTTGAAACCCTTCTCAACAGCTGGGAAGAATTCCTTCGGTACGTTACCACCAACAACCGTTGAAGTGAATACGAAACCAGAACCAGGCTCACCTGGCTTGATGCGGTAATCAATCTTACCAAACTGACCAGAACCACCAGACTGCTTCTTGTGCGTGTAGCTGTCTTCAATTTCTTGAGTGATCGTTTCACGGTATGCAACTTGTGGCTCACCTACCTCAAGCTCAACGCCGTAAGTACGCTTCAAGATATCAACTTTGATATCCAAGTGAAGCTCACCCATCCCTTTCAGGATAGTTTCACCAGAATCTTCGTCAGTCTCAACGCGGAATGATGGATCTTCAGCAACCATTTTACCAATAGCAACACCCATCTTCTCTGATCCACCCTTATCTTTAGGTGCAACAGCGATAGAGATTACTGGCTCTGGGAATACCATCGCTTCAAGTGTACATTCGTGCTTAGGATCACATAGTGTGTGACCCGTCTGTACGTTCTTCATACCTACAACCGCGATGATGTCACCTGCTTGTGCAGAATCGATCTCGTTACGGTCATCAGCCTGCATCTCAACCATTCGGCCGATACGCTCAGTCTTACCCGTGAAGCTGTTAAGAACAGTATCACCTTTGTTTAGCTTACCTGAGTAAACACGGATAAATGTCAGAGCGCCAAAGCGGTCATCCATTATCTTAAATGCTAACGCACGTAATGGCTCGTCTGCAGATACGATCGCTTTCTCGCCTGTTGGGTTACCTTCTTCATCAGTAAGGTCTTGTGGATCTACTTCTGTTGGGCTTGGTAAGTATGCAACAACAGCATCTAGAACCAACTGCATGCCTTTGTTCTTAAACGCAGAACCACAGTACGTTGGGAAGAATGCAAGATCACGAGTACCCTTACGGATACAACGGTTAAGGTCTTCTACAGAAGGCTCTTCGCCATCCATATAAGCCATCATCACGTCATCATCCATTTCAACAGCTGTTTCAATTAGCTGCTCACGGTACATTTCTACGTCATCAACCATATCAGCTGGAACGTCTTGTACAGAATAGTTTTCTGGCAAGCCAGTCTCATCCCATACATATGCTTTACGTGTAATTAGGTCTACAACACCAACAAACTCATCTTCAGTACCGATAGGTAAAACCATCACAAGAGGCTTAGCACCCAAAACTTTAGTGATCTGGTCGGTAACACGGAAGAAATCAGCACCCATACGGTCTAATTTGTTCACGAAGATAATACGAGCAACACCTGACTCGTTAGCGTAACGCCAGTTAGTTTCTGACTGTGGTTCAACACCACCAGAACCACAAAATACACCAATACCACCATCAAGTACTTTTAGTGAACGGTAAACTTCTACTGTGAAGTCAACGTGTCCAGGTGTATCGATAACATTAAAGCGGTGATCTTTCCAGAAACAGCTAACGGCTGCAGACTGGATAGTAATACCTCGCTCGGCTTCCTGCTCCATGAAGTCAGTCGTTGACTCACCTTCATGAGTTTCTCCAAGCTTATGGATCTTACCGGTAAGCTTCAAAATTCGTTCTGTAGTGGTGGTTTTACCCGCATCAACGTGCGCGAAAATACCGATATTTCTATATTTGGATAAATCTGTCATTACGTTACTCGATAAGTCAGGGCGAAAATTGCGCGTAAGTATACAGGATTTCAAAAATATGTTCGAAAAAAACTGTAACTTTACGCATAAAAATCGCACAAATATTCAAATTAAGAAAATTCATTCGATTTTTAGTTTAAATGCTGTCTATAAAATAGGAGGCAATAATAGGCTAAAAAGGGTTCTCCTCGCTACATTTAATTCGATAAGAATAGTTTAATAAGATGAATCACTCAAATTGCTAGCACGTCCAAATAGGCCAAAGAGTGCATCTTTTTCATCTTGATTAACCGATGAGTTGTCGATTTTTTCTTCCACAGGGGCAATACACACCCTGTTTCGGCCGCTTTCTTTGGCCTTATAAAGGTAGCCGTCAGCCCTTTTTACCATTTCTTCAGCACACCCCCTCTCTACCCCAGTAAAAATATCAACGCCAAAGCTAGCGGTTAGCATAATTTCATTTCCATCAAACTCAAGCGGCGTTGACGCAATGAGCTCTCGAGCCCTTTCGGCGACCAATATTGAATGCTGACGGTCTGTAGAGGGTAAAATAATCGCAAATTCTTCTCCTCCATAGCGACAGGGTGCGTCCATTTTTCTAACACTGGCTTTAATAAGACTTGAAGCTAATATAAGCGCCTTATTTCCAACATCATGCCCCCATTCATCATTAACCTTCTTGAAATAGTCTAGGTCTACCATGATCAGACCTGTTGCATGCCCGGTTCTTCGGGTGCGCTCCATCTCTTGCTCTAGCGCCTGCATAAAATAACGAAAATTAGAAAGACCGGTTAACGTGTCGGTGTGAACAAGCTCTGAAAGCTCCGACACTTGCTCTCGTAAACCAACAAGCTCTGTAATAATGTCGCAAGACGCCTCTTGTAAGGGGCATGATGGGGAAATTTGAGGCATAGGAGCAGGTCAATCCAGTGGCTTGAATATAATTATGTATCGATACCTCTTAGTCTAAGCCACTCAACATCGCTGTCAATGCTTCGCTAATTTTTTAAACCCAAACGCTCTATATATTGACGTCTATTGTCTAAGCAGTCAGCCTTTAATGAACGAGTATACTTGAGGATACATTTACATCATCAGACGCGTCACTCGTCAAATTAAACGCCCCCCTTATGCGGCTATATTGATCTGCCAACAGTACAGCCGAATGCTCCAATTCATTTGTTTTGTAATGCGATAACAATGCCATATATGTTCTATTGAGCTCCGACAACGCGACTGACCTTAGCGCCGTTGGGAAACGCCCATCCCGAACGATATCAACCAGCTTCTGGTGGGCCATTTCAAGATAATACGTTTGCGATACACGAACCCCATACCTTGCCCATATATCCGCCAAATTGTGATGTGACACCACGACCATTGAGACCATAGCCAAGCTGTTATCGACTGTTTTAACCTTCTCACAAAGAGGAATGCGAAACAGCTTTAACAACCTATCTGACTCAGTGATCGCCTGACTATAAAAATCTCGAGCATCACTATTGCATCGCCTTTTTAGTGCCTTATTCCCTTCGGTTGTCAGTCTTTTCCATTTATGATTGAACAACACCGTTCTCCCTTTATAGTTTTATAAACAAAATTAGATATTGGCAGCAGGTAAACTTATGACTGCGACCGCAATCAAAGGAATTGCGACCAAAACAGGAGAAATAGCCACCCAGTATTTATCAAGCCATTTTCCAACACTATAACGACGAGCCATTATCATTTTGAAACCGCCTTTGTTTTTGAATGAGGGTTACACTTAAAGCATTAAATGATAATGATTCTCATTTATGTTTTTGTCAAGAAAAATATCTAGGGGGTGAGAATTTAATCGCGAAGAATATTATTAATATCGATAGGCACACAAACTTAAAGACAAAAGTTGCGAGCGATGAAAAAAGAGGTGTAAAGAACGGAGGTGAAAGAAAAAGAAGAATAAACAAGATTGGAGGAAAGGGAAACACTCGTAGTGAACGCATTAAGCGGCTACTCTCCGTAAGCCCCGCCTTCTATATAAACACCCTCACTCATAGCATTCAGATAACCCTGTAGTTCACCAGAGTCTTTGAGCACCTTCAACCCTCGATTAAATATATCAAGGCGTCTTTTGCTCTCTTCGTTATTACGAGGAAATATCAAATGTAGCGACTGCGTATGAATAGGGTTTGGGTTGTGCGTGATCAACTGACGCTCTTCTTCTGGAAACAGACGTCGAATCATTGCATAGCCAACTTCTTTATCCTGAGGAAATACATGAGTACGACCTTTCATCAGAACGACAAAATTAGTTTCATCACTCACAATCCGTTGAACCTTAAATAGGTTGTCTCGCTCCGCTTTTTCGAATTCTTCGCCATAAAAGTATCCCAGCGTCCCCCCCACATTGAGTCCTTTAAGATCATCAATACTGCGCCACTTAAAGGGAAAGTCTTTGCGATGAAAATAAACCAACTGGCCACTGACTATAGGGTCACTGCAATAAAAAAGTTTCTCTCTTTCAGCCGAGCAGTAATAAGGCATTGTGGCATCTACACCACCATCGCTGGACATTTTATAACCCCTAGTCCAAGGAAAATAACCAAACTTCACGCCAATCCCTTCAGCTTGATATATTTTTTCAATGACATGGCCGATCGCCCCGTTATGGCGATAATCCTTAGATACATAGGGAGCCCACTCCCCAGTAGCAATTCGAATCGTCTCAGCCCCGACTGCCACTGACGATGACAATATCAGCAGGATAAAGATGTGTTTTAAATACAAAGTCAACTTTGTCAACGCTATGCAGCCTTACAGTTTGGATTACTAATTATACTAACAGAGAAATTAAGAGTCACAACCTATACGAGTAGACCTTTTGATAAAAATGCCCATTGTTCGTTCCAACCTTCTAGAGGTGCTTGCTTAAACTCTGTCCTTACAAACTGATGAATTCGCCCTTCTACAATCGCAACCAATAGGTTTGATGCCTTGCTGGCTACTAACGCTGAGCGCTTTCCTTCTCTAATTGCAGCCTCGCGAAGTATTCTTTTAATCTGGGATTCGAGCCGCTCAAAAAACTGAGATACACGGGTACGTAAACGCTCTTTTTCGCCTGCCAATGCATCGCCCATTAAAATTCGACAAATACCTGGGTTTTTTTCAGCAAACGTGAGTACGAGAGTGAGAATCGCTTCAATTTTTGCTTCCGCATTAGCGCCTTCTTGCATGACTCGATTAACGCGACTAAAAATACTTTCTTCTACAAACTCAATAAGGCCTTCAAACATCTTACCCTTACTAGGAAAGTGACGATAAAGCGCCGCCTCAGTGACCCCAACTTCTTTTGCTAATTTTGCAGTGGTAATACGAGCACCAGGGCTTTGTTCTAGCATTCTGGCTAATGACTCCAGAATCTGCTGACGACGATTGTTTCGATCTTTTTTCGGTGGAGCAGCCATCGCCATTTCCTACTAGTAATATCTGATATGTTTGATAAAAAGTTGTTCTATGATGGGTAAAAGGTACTTACCTATTTAAAAGAAAGTACCATCAATCGGTGACGAAGCAGATGCATATAACTTTCTTGGCATTCGGCCTGCCAAAAAGGCATCACGACCACACTCTACAGCGCCCTTCATAGCTCGCGCCATCAAGATAGGATTCTGTGCGGCAGCAATAGCTGTATTCATCAGTACGCCATCACACCCTAACTCCATCGCAATGGTCGCATCTGACGCGGTACCTACACCAGCATCAACCAAGATAGGCACCGTCGCATTCTCTAGAATCATACGAATATTGTACGGGTTTCTGATACCTAAACCCGAACCAATTGGGGCACCTAGCGGCATCACAGCAACGCAACCCATTTCTTCTAAACGCTTAGCAATGATAGGGTCATCGGTCGTATACACCATGACTTTAAAGCCATCTTTAATTAGCTCTTCTGCTGCGACCAATGTCTCAGTAATATCAGGGTAAAGCGTCTTCTGATCACCCAATACTTCTAATTTAACGAGGTCATGCCCGCCTAGCAACTCTCTAGCTAATCGACAGGTTCTTACGGCATCTTTAGCCGTATAACAACCAGCGGTATTAGGCAAAATAGTATAGCGGTCTGGCGATATGACATCGAGTAAATTAGGCTCACCAGGGTTTTGCCCTATATTTGTTCGCCTAACTGCAACTGTCACAATCTCAGCGCCACTGGCTGCAATTGCTTCACGGGTTTCATCAAGATTTTTGTATTTACCGGTTCCGACCAACAACCTTGACTGGTATGTTTTTCCGTCAATTATTAAGGGTTTATCAGTAGCGTTGTCCACGGTGTTAGTTGTCATTTTCTTACCTGATTAATAAGTTGTCTTGTGTTGTTTTATTCAAAAGGCTATCCGCCCCCTATTGCATGTACTACCTCAAGGTTGTCGCCCTGCTTTAATACCGTAGAGGCATGCTCACTTCGAGGTACAATTTCCATGTTTAGCTCAACCGCAATTCGCTTGCCTTCAAGCGCAAGAACATGAATCAGGTCTGCAACAGTGGCACCCACTTCAAGCGTTTTCTCGTCGCCATTTACAATAACGTTCAATATCATCTCCCGCTAATACGTATTCAATTTACCGTTTGGCCAGGCTAGTTGAGCACGCACTCAACGCAATCATGAGCCAACCCACAAGAAAGCAGAAACCTCCCACGGGCGTAATCATCCCGAGTTTACTCATCCCTGTAAATGCATATAAATATAAGCTACCCGAAAATAATAAAATACCTAACAAAAAGCTGACGACCGCGACTTTTAGATATTTTTCATTGATCGACAGGGGCAGCGCCAACATTACACCGACTACTAACAATGCGATGCTGTGATAAAACTGATATTCCACTGCAGTCTCATAAACACTAAACAACTTCTCGCTTAGCAGCGGCCTTGCACCATGAGCCCCAAAGGCGCCGGCAGTAACACTGCAAAAAGACAACACCGCCCCCAACGCAATAATAATATGGCGCTGAGGTTTCATATGAATGTTATTGGTCACTGATTATCCTTCGATGCTCGCTCATCAAAATTACAAGCGCAGCTTGTTCTTTCCCACGTTTCAAGGTTTACAGCGGTTAGCTTTCCGCCCCAAACACATCCGGTATCAACAGCCACCATCTGAGGGTTAGACACTCGCCCTTCGAGCGCGGCCCAATGACCAAAAATTATTTTTGAACTGCCATTACGGGTGAATGCGTACCAAGGCTTATAACCTGGCGGTGCGTTCAGAGGCCCAAGCTTGCTATCAAAGTCCAATACGCCGCCTTCATCAATAAAGCGCATGCGAGTGAAATAGTTAGTAATGACTCTTAATCGCTCCATGCCGGCTAACGATTCGCACCACATTTTAGGGGTATTGCCATACATTTCTTTAAGAAACGCATCGCAATCATCACTTTTCAGAACCGTTTCTATTTCCTTGGCATAACGCTTAGCTTGTTTGATTTTCCAGATATGAGGAACACCCGCATGGGTCATGACGATTTTACGTGTTTTGTCTCTAACCATCAGTTTTTGATGTCGTAGCCAGTCCATTAACTCATCGACATCAGGAGCATCAAGAATATCGCCAAAGGTATCCTTCCGTTTACGGCTTTGCGCACCTCGTGCAACCGCTAACAAATGCAAGTCGTGATTCCCTAACACCACTCGAGCAGACTTACCCAATGATTTAATATGGCGTACCGTTTTAAGCGAATCAGGCCCTCGATTAACTAAATCCCCTGCGACCCAAAGTGTATCATTCGATGAATCAAATTTTATTTCATCTAACAGGCAACAGAAGTTTTCATAACACCCCTGAATATCGCCTACTGCATAAATTGCCAAAACAGCCCCCTTTAAGTGCTTAAAACTACTCAGTCTGATCCGTAATGGAATCGCTTATCTTTACATACTCGGCAAGCGATAAGTTCTCAGGGCGAAGCGCACTATTTATACCAAGCGCCTCTAACTGTTCTGGGCTTACCAACGTCGACAATGCATTTCTGAGTGTTTTACGACGCATAGTAAAAGCCGTTCTGACAACCCTTTCCAACGTTTTAATATCCTTGGCAGGATGAGGTAGTTTTTTATGCGGCGTTAGCCTGACGATCGCCGAGTCAACTTTAGGACGAGGGTCAAATGCTTCAGGTGGAACAATAAATAACGGCTGTATTTGGCAGTAATATTGGGCCATGATACCCAACCGCCCATAGTTATTTTCACTTGGTCCTGCCGCTAAACGATCAACCACTTCTTTCTGCAACATAAAGTGCATGTCACGCATATTATCGACATGCTTTAGTAGATGAAAAATAAGCGGTGTTGAAATATTATAAGGTAAGTTTCCGACCATTCTCAGGGGTTGCCCAGGTGAAGCCAGCTGATTAAAGTCAAACTTCAATGCATCGGCTTCATGAATGACAAAGTCAGGATAATTAAAAAACTTCGTTCTAAGAATAGGAATGAGGTCTCGATCCAGCTCAACCACATTTAACTTACCATCAGTTGCAGCCAGCAACTCTTCAGTTATAGCACCAAGACCCGGCCCAATTTCCACCATACACTCTTCAGGCTTAGGGTGAATACTGCGGATAATTTGATCGATTACACCATGATCTTGTAAAAAGTTCTGACCAAATCGTTTTCTAGCCTGATGTCCTATATTGGACGATTGCTTTGCCATCTACTTTTTCTCTATTTTGATGGGGTTTCTTGAATTGAGTACAGCGAGTTACGGGCCTTATGACGTAAAGCTGGCAAGCCCCGCCATCAAAGCCGCTGATTTAATAGCTTGCTGAAGACTGCCAATATCGGCCTTACCTGTACCCACCAGATCCAATGCTGTGCCATGATCTACAGAGGTGCGAATAATAGGCAACCCCAGAGTAATATTCACAGCGGACCCGAAACTTTGATATTTTAACACCGGTAGGCCTTGATCATGATACATCGCTAGTACGGCGTCTGCGCCATCAAGCCAGCGTGGCGTAAACAATGTATCGGCAGGGAGAGGCCCTACAAGATTGACCCCTTTTTCACGAAACTCATCGAGCACCGGTGAAATAACCTCTATTTCTTCCATTCCCATATGCCCGCCTTCTCCTGCGTGTGGGTTAAGCCCTGCAACCAAAATCTTAGGTTGAGCTATACCAAACTTAACCGTTAAGTCATGATTAAGAATATTAATAATCTGTCTTAATAACGGCTTAGTAATGGCGCTTGAAACACTGGCCAGCGGTAAGTGTGTCGTAACCAATGCCACACGCATTTTCTCAGAAGCGAGCATCATCACAACCCGATCAACGCCGCAAAGCGCCTGAAGAAACTCCGTATGGCCGGTGAAATCGATACCCGCATCATTAATGATGCCTTTGTGTACAGGTGCAGTGACCATGCCTGAAAACACACCATTCATACAGCCTTCGGCCGCAACCGTAAGGGTTTTCAATACATAGTGGGCATTCTTAGCAGACAGCACACCCGCATCGACAGAGGCATCAAGTGAAACAGGGTAAACAAACACCTGTCCGGGCTTGCTATCGAGTCTATCGCCAGGCTCCCAAAGATGTACATCTAAAGGCAAACCTAATGCGTCGGCTCGTTCTTTAAGCAGAGTCGGCGCACAGACAATAACAACAGGGTCTGAAAACCCTTTCTGGGCAAGTTGGATGCATAAGTCTGGTCCGATGCCGGCTGGCTCTCCAGCAGTAATTGCAAGTGGTAGCATTTGGCTAGCCTTTTATACAACAGATTGACAATGGCCGCTCCAATTAAACAACCAAAGCGATGATTAACCCAAGTAACGATTAACGCTAGCTAGGACCCGTTTTATTTTTTCAGGTCTTCTGATTGGTCATCTTCAGAGGCAGTACGATCTTTAAATTCAACATACGCTTCTTCACGAATTTCTCGCAGCCATAAGCTTAACTCTTCTTCATATTTTCGGCGATGAATAACCTGCCGCGCTTGATTCGCCTGAATTCGATTACCTAAGTCCTCCATTCGTGTGTCTTGAACTTGCAAAATGTGCCAACCAAAGTCTGATAAAAATGGCTGACTCACCTCACCCACGGTACTATTCTGCATAATATCATCAAAGGCCGGAACCATTTCTCCTGGGCTTACCCAGTCAAGACTACCACCACTAATAGCCGAAATAGGATCTTCAGAGTGAGCCTTTGCAATGGCTGCAAAATCATCGCCGCTAATGATTCGTTCACGCAACTGCTCAATATTCTCTTTCGCTTCACGCTCTGTTTTTACTTCACTAGGCTTAATTAAAATATGACGCACATTATACTGTTTAACGAGCTGCTCTGTTCCCCCGCGCTTATCAAGCACGGCGATAATGTGAAAACCACCCGATGTTCTAAGAAGCTCAGAAGGCTCACCTACCTTCAATGTTTGAACAATATCAGCGGCAATTGATGGCACTTCATTCTCTTTACGCCACCCGATAATGCCGCCTTGCAGTGCATTACGCCCATCCGACTTTGCCACAGCGGTCTGTTTAAAGTCTTCCCCACTTTTAAGCTCTGCAATAATAGCCTCCGCACGCTTTCTTGCTTTTTCGACAACGACAGGGTTGGCAGGGTCTGTAATAGAGACCAAGATATGGCCTAAATAGTACTCAGTCGCCGTTCGGCTTTTACCTTCAGAAGACGCAAGAAACGTTTCGATTTCGTTATCGGTAACCCGAACCTTTCGATCAACTTGCCGCTGTTGAACTCGGCTTAATAACAAGTCTCGACGGATCTGCTCTCGGGCTTCTCGGTATGTGACGCCTTCGGACTTTATCGCTTCCTGAAAGTCATCCAATGTCATGCCGTTTCTTTTGGCAATATTCTGCATGGTTTCGTTAAGCTGGTTATCATCTACTCTTAATCCATTTCGCTCAGCCATCTGTAGCTGTATGCTTTCAAGAATCAACTGATCTAACACTCTCTCTGCCATAAGATCAGCAGGTGGAAGCCCTGTACCCTGGGCTTTTAGTCTGGCCGTGATGGTACGAATACGCGCCTCAAGCTCAGATGCCATAACAATATCGTCATCAACAATGACCAATACATGGTCTAACGGCTTTACCTTTCCATAAACTGTAGAAATAGATAACAAAAGCAATATAGACAATGTTAACAAACGAAACAGAGTGTTCTTCAACAACATAAATCAGCACTACCTAATAATATAAAATTCAAGACTAAGCGCATGGCCAGTCTCTAAACAAATTACGTGTTAGTTATATAAACTTTCTCGCCCCAAATAACCAGGCACCTGTTCATCAAGCTCTTCACCACTTTCACCAAAGCCTGCTAAGCCTTTTAACTCAACTCGAAACATAATCGTGTGAGACAGTTCAGCATCATCTGTCAGGTAGCTGCTCGATAAGACCTGCGCTCGCCAGCAGCAACTACGATACTCTAAACCCGCTAATGTACCCGCCGTACGTTTATCATTAAGGTCATACAACCAACGGCCAAAAACACTCACTTTTTTAGTCACAGGGAATATAGTGGAGATATTAGCTTGCTCTAAGGGAGAGCTGTCATCTTTATAGTAGTGACCTAGGTTCAGCACATATCCATAGTCTTTTGTATGAAGACTTAGCGTGCTGTTACCTTCCACTGTCTCATTCTCACTATCATCCCACAACCCTGTTACTTTCAAATCCATGCCTTGAATCGGGGTTAAAATAAACTCACCCGCATAAGGCGACTCACTTTCAGCATACTCACCGACGCCACTTAGGTTAATGCGTTGATCTTCAAAATAATAGATTTTACCAATGCTAAAAACGGCACTATCGATACCGCTAGAAAGCTGCGTGAAGCGGGAGGTTAAACCTAATGTAACACGATTATTATCACCCACCCTATCACCACCAACAAATCGATCATCCGAAAACAGCTGTGAATAGCTGAATGTTTTTACAGACGTGTCGAAGTCAGGAATATCATCCTGCTTGACCTCTGGTGAATGCACATAAAACACTCGAGGCTCTAGTGTTTGGTTATAATCCTGGGTACCAAACTGAAAAGGACGATCAAAATAAAGACCCGCATCAAGAGTTGCAAACGGTACAGTACGACTAATGTCATCATCCCCTAAGCCGTTATCTTCAAGCGCATAGTTACTTTGGTCAATCTTTAGTGATGGTGTGATATAGCCCCATAGTTGCTCCATGGGTAATGATACCTCTGGCTTTATCCTTAAACGACTACCCTGCACCTTGTCATTACCGGTTAGTAGCTCGTTATCGCGGAAGAAGTAGGTATATTGAGATCCAACAGTCCAGTCAAACACTTCATTATCCCAACTGCCAACCAGATTAAGCTCCGGTAGCCTGGAATAAGGTTTGTTGGCTTCGGTGATATTTGAGTCAACGGTTTGGTAACCATGGACCGCGCCATCAAACTGCCAAACATCACCGACATAGCTGATCTTACCGACCCGATCGATATGTGTATCATTGTTTATGCTAAGCGTCCGCGCTAAGTCTTCAAGATAATCGTCATCGCTAACCACATTATAATCAATGCTGGATGACCAGCCTGCAGCAAGTTTCGATTCATTTTCAAAACTGAGCCCCCAGCGTTCGCCATCGCTCCACGGGTACTCTTCGATGTATTCTTCATCATCATTAATATAGCCGAGGTTTATCTTCGACAGCCCGAAGGTATTTAAATGACGACCTTCTAGCTCCGTATAAATCCCTCTACCATGAACATACTGAGGCGTTAACGTCGCATCATAATCAGGGGCTAAATTAAAATAATACGGAGCTGAAAGCGCCAACCCTCTCCCTACATTGGAGCTTCCAATGGACGGGTACAAGAAACCACTTTTTCGGTCATCATTAATCGGGAACGTCACCCAAGGAAAGTAGAAAATAGGTACATCTTGAACTCTAAAGCGAAAATGCTTGGCATACCCCACACCTTCTTCTTGATCAAGCGTGATTTCACTGGCTGCTATCGACCATGCTTTATCATCAGGGTCGCAACGGGTGATGGTACCCTTTTCAATTACGACCAAGTTTTCTGAGGGTCGCTTTACGGTCGCAGACTGACCACGAAACCCTTGCTCATGTGCAAGGTATGAGGCACCTTCAATATCAAATGCCCCCGTTGAAATATCATAATTAACAGTGTCGCCGGTTAAGAACATCTCAGGGCTTCTTAGTTGTATACCCCCTTTAACCGTCACCTGCTGGGTGCTTTGATTTAATTTAGCTGTGCTACCCGTCAAAAAATAGGGCGACTGGGTAATTTCAACCCCCCCCTCGACATAAGCATTTTGCTCGGCATCAAACGAAGCGCTATCTGCCAAAACGCGCATCGGTGTTTCTGAAGGGTCGCCAGATGAGCTAACACTGCCTTCTGGCAAGTATGAGGGGACCACATAGCCGCCCTTACACACCGCGGATAACTTACTGCGTTCTGCTTCAGTCATCTGGTCAATAGGGCGCCAATCAATTTCTGCTGCCGTTTTAGCCCGGCCAGTCTCTGAATTCAGCTCGTCAGCCAATGATTGAGCGGAACCAATAATCAGCGGCAGCACTAATATATGTGCAAATCGATAAACCGTTTTAGTCATTTTATGCTGACTACTCCGCAAATGGGTGCATGTAAATAGTGACAAATAAACCCGCAATGATAAACGGTTATGGCAATAGTCTCCATAGCTTTAACCCAATCGTCACGTTGAATTAACATGTCAACAGCTTACGGTTCCATCAAAGGCCATTGCGGGGCATAATATTGCGCAACTAACATGAGTAAATAGCGTTATGGATCTAAGACTACAACAACTACACAAGTGGTTGGAGCAACAATTTAAGGGTGACACGTTTACGATCGCCCCAGTTTCTGGCGATGCGAGCTTCCGCCGATACTTTAGAGTTGAGCAACAACAGAAGGGCGCCCCATCGTTAACGCATCAATGGATTGCCATGGATGCGCCGCCAGAAAAAGAAGACAGCCGCCCTTTTGTCGCTATTGCACGCCACTGGGAGTCACTAGCCATTCAAGTGCCTCATATTAAAGCCTTCGATTTAGCTCAAGGCTTTATGCTACTCAGCGATTTTGGCAATACGCTATTATTGGACACCACCATCACAGCGCCCAATAAAACAGAATCACTTTATAGGTCTGCTTTAAATACGTTAACGCACATTCAATCTTGCAGCTCACCTGAAGATCACGCCCTGCCGCCATACGATAGCACGCTACTTGCACGTGAAATGGAACTATTTCGCGAATGGCTCGTATCAAAAAAGCTCGGCATTGAACTAAGCCCAGAAGACCATGATCAACTCAACAAGTCATTTCAGTTTCTGATAGATGAAGCGCTAGCCCAACCGATTGTGTGCGTGCACAGAGACTATCATTCTCGAAACCTAATGGCCTTGAGTGACGGTTCTATTGGCGTTATCGATTTCCAAGATGCCGTCATGGGCCCCATCACCTACGATGCAGTATCTCTATTACGTGACTGTTATATCGTATTACCCGCTTCATTTATTGAACAACAACTGCAAGCATTTCATCAAGCCACCCTTGACGCAGGGTTGCATAACGCAGACTATTCACAGTTTCAGCGTTGGTTTGATCTTATGGGCGTACAACGGCACCTGAAAGCGGCCGGGATTTTTGCAAGGCTATCCCTAAGAGATGGTAAGCACGACTATCTAAACGATATACCGAGAACCGTTAACTATATCGAACGTGTTTCGTCTAACTACACGCAATTAAATGACTTTAATCACTGGTTAAAAGCCGTCGTAATACCCGCAATTAATCACCAGCTACCACCACCGGCAACCCACTCTCAACCAGAAGCCGCGGCCAGCCAAGGGTTGTAGTATAGTGAAAGCAATGATTTTAGCCGCAGGCCTTGGCACTCGAATGCGGCCACTGACCGACCACACCCCCAAACCTCTGCTCAAGGCTGCAGGAAAACCTTTAATTCAATATCATCTGGATAGATTAGCGGCATCCGGCATCAAGGATGTGGTTATCAATACATCATGGTTAGGTCATCAAATTTCAGACTATATCGACAGCATTCTGACCAGCGACACGGCGTCATCTAGCTGCTCGATTCAAGTCATACATGAAGCGTCACCCCTTGAAACCGCAGGCGGCATCATCAATGCACTACCTCTGCTATCTAATAAGGATGAGCCCTTTTTTATTGTGGTCAACGGTGATGTCTGGTCAGACTTTGATTACGCAGAACTGCTTAATATAGCAACCAACCTACCAGACTCAACGCTCGCTCACTTAGTCATGGTAGACAACCCATCCCAACACCCCAGCGGTGACTTTCATCTATTTGAGAATGGAGCAATATCAGAAGATAACTCAGATAACATCAAGCATAGCGAAAAACTCACCTTTAGCGGCATCAGCCTGTTGAGTGCAAAACTTTTTGATCACTGTACACCAGGTAAACACCCTCTCGCGCCATTATTAAAAGACGCGATGAGAAATCAGCAGGTCAGTGGCCACAAAACAAACTGTACTTGGATGGATATTGGCACACCAGAACGCTTAGAACAGCTTAACCAATATATTTTATCAGGTGAACCGTCTAGTTAGTCTTCTTTACCGCTGTCTGCATGCCTGGTGCATTAACCTTAAGCCAACTACGAATCCGTTGCGTTAATGTACTTACCTCCATCGACCCCATATCAGCAATTGGCAATTTAACGAGAGAGTAACCGGTATAGCTATTTCGTTTCGCTTGCCCTGATCGCCTTTTACCTTCAGCAACCCCTGTACGGGAGGATGAATCAACCACATCCAATATTTTTAGCGGAAACGAATCCCCTCCTAACTTGCCAAAATCTAACTGCTGAGTCTCGGTTAACTGAGCATCAACCCAAATAACCGACACCCCCTCTTCAGGTAAAAAACCTTTATTCTTCGATAAGTACGTCAACACACCTTGGGCGCCTTGTTGATAGCCAACTAACACAATATTTTGATAACTTTTTTTGGCAACATAGTCCAGCGCTGACTTGAGCCTCATTTGTACTTTTTCTTCAAAAGGTATGGCCGTAGGAACAACCTCTTTCTCATTGGCGGAAATATCAATAACATCTTCACCTGAATCTTCTGCCGCTAAATCAGCAGCCGTTTCAGTGGGCTCCGCTTCATCATCTACACTGGTTTCAGCACTATTTAAATCATTCTCGCCATCTACATTTTCTGCAGCATCGCCCCCTACCTCTTCACCGCCCTCTTTTTTAGCTATGTCGAACTTGGCGTACCGCCCTGAAAACCGAGGTGCAGTGTCCGATGCCTCAACCGTCTCATTGACTTTTGCCTGCAAATCTCGAGCAGGCACTGAGGCGGAGTCCTTATAAGGCAGCATGATCGATAACGTGTACCACCCATCATCCGTCAATAGCGTTCTGAGTGGTTTGATTACGTTAGGCCAATTGAGATGCTGCTCAGCTCCATGAATAAGAATGACCGCCCCCTGAGACTCCGCTGAATTTTCATAAAGCTCCAGTGCAAGAAAAGCGCTCTCGCCTTCTGAACGCTCTGAGCTTTGAAGCCAAACAATTTGACTCTTAACTGATTCGTCAGCAAGGGCCGCCTGTTTCATAGACTCGGGGGATAAGTGGACTCTTTTTGCCGTCTCAAGTGGTGCAATTTTCCCCTCATCACTCGCGTCACCGCCATCACTAACGCCTGTGGTATTGTTACCTTCATCAGCCGTATTCTCCTCTCCACTGACCGCTAATGGCAAAGACAAACCAAGCACCAAGAACACACAGCCAGCGCGAAAAAAACGAGCTAACGTTAACACTATATTTTTTACGCACAATATTTTTTTTACGGTCATAAAATTATTGATTAGCCACTGTAAAAGGTGCATTGAGGATTACTATTTCGACTCATTCAGTTAGAATATCGCAAATTTCATCGGTAATGGGAAGCAGGCCAACACGACCTGAGTAATTCCTTCATTATTAGTACGTTCAAAATTAGTGCTTTCAACACCACTCAACAAAAGAGACGCTCATGCCTGACTTTAAAATTGCACCTTCTATTTTATCGGCTGATTTTGCAAAACTTGGAGAAGAAGTTGACACCGTACTGAGCTCCGGTGCTGATATCGTTCACTTTGACGTAATGGATAACCATTATGTCCCCAACTTGACGATCGGCCCAATGGTCTGCGAAGCATTAAGAAAGCATGGCGTGACAGCGCCTATCGATGCCCACCTAATGGTTAAACCAGTTGATGACATGATCCGCTCTTTTATTGATGCGGGCGCGACATATATCACGTTTCACCCTGAAGCCTCTGACCATATCGACCGCTCATTACAACTGATTCGTGATGGCGGCTGTAAAGCAGGTTTAGTGTTTAACCCTGCCACCCCGCTGCATTATATGGATTATGTCATGGACAAACTCGACATGGTCCTTCTAATGTCGGTGAACCCAGGCTTTGGCGGTCAAAAGTTCATTCCTGGCACTCTCGACAAGCTTCGTATCGCACGAGAAAAAATCGATCAAAGTGGGCGTGCAATCCGACTTGAAATTGATGGTGGCGTAACCGTTGATAATATTCGTGAAATCGCAGAGGCAGGTGCTGATACTTTTGTCGCCGGCTCCGCCATTTTCAAAACCGATAATTATAAAGAAACGATTGATGCGATGAGAGCACAACTGGCATTGGCCGACAGTACTCAAGCTTAAGATCATCACGAAGCGAGGCGTATCACCGCCTCCGCCATTCTCTCTGTCGCGATAGTGGCGGAGATTATACCTATAAAGGTGAGGCACTCACTAACACTCATCAGGATATATAAATGACCGTACTCGATTCTTTGTTTCCTAATTCATCACCTAAACTGGTTATGTTTGACTTGGATGGAACCTTAGTTGATAGCGTTCCAGACTTAGCAACCGCCATCGACCAAATGCTGCATCACTTAGACCGCCCAGCAGCAGGGGAAGACAAAGTTCGCGTGTGGGTAGGAAACGGTGCAGCGACACTGGTGAAACGAGCCTTGGCAGATAGCATGGGAACCCAAGATCTTGAAAGTATCCCAGCGGATATCTATGAAGAAGGGTTCCGCCACTTCATGATTCAGTATCACAAAGTAAATGGTGATAAAAGCACCCTTTACCCTGGTGTTATCGAGGTCATGAAAAAACTGGCGGCAGATGAGTGCATCTTAGCTATCGTGACCAATAAACCTGGGCGATTCACCGATCAACTACTCTGCAAACTAGGCATTCATTTCAACTATGTTATTAGTGGCGATACGTTGGAAAATAAAAAACCAGCGCCGGATCAGCTAATATACTGTATGCAACAAGCTAACTGTACTGCGGCAGAAACGGTGATGATTGGCGACTCAATTAGCGATGTAACGGCCGCCAAAGCGATAAATGTACCAGTGGTCTGTGTGAGTTATGGCTATAATCATGGTGAAAGTATTCACGATGCCTCACCCGATGCAGTTATTGATTCACTCATTGAGCTACTGTAATCTAGAGACTCTTGGCTAAGTGCCAGATAAAAGACTTAAAAGATCTATTTTTTGGAGTATTCCGACGTGCAGAACACAACAAATAACAACTTTAATTGGCTTGGCGACGAGATTATCGCCCGATGGCGCAGATAACACACCACATTTCAAACGCCAGAACACCGTTAAAGTTCGATATTTAAGCGGCGCAAATAGCCCCGCAGTGACTGTAGAACACGAAAGGATACAACAATGACACCAGAACAGTTTGATCGCCTCGCAGAAGAGGGATTTAATCGCATACCTGTTACTCGAGAAGTCTTAGCCGACCTCGACACCCCCTTAAGCAGCTACATGAAGCTTGCCAGCGGCCCGTACTCGTACCTCCTTGAGTCAGTTCAGGGCGGAGAAAAATGGGGCCGGTATTCTATCATCGGCTTGCCCTGCCGAAAGATACTCAAGGTCAGCGGTCATCAAGTCACCATCACCCAAGATGGGAATATCGTTGAGACTTGCGAAGTTGAAGACCCCCTTGCGTTTATCGAAGTATTTCAAACACGCTATCGTGCTGCGGACTTGCCAGACCTCCCCCGTTTTAATGGCGGGCTGGTCGGTTATTTTGGCTATGACACAGTGCGCTATATTGAGCCCAGACTATCTGGAAAAGCGCCTCAAGACCCGTTGGGAACACCCGACATATTGTTGATGGTCTCAGAAGAAGTCGTAGTGTTTGATAATCTTAGCGGCAAACTTATATTGATTCACCATGCCGACCCTGCTGAGCCCCATGCTTACGGAAATGCGCAAAAAGCGCTCGACCAACTAGTACACAAACTACGTACCGTATCGACCTCGTCGTTTGAAAAGCAAATATCACCAACCGAAGTCACCGAAAGTGACTTTGTTTCTGGTTTCACACAAGAGCGATTTGAAGCCTCTGTCGACAAGATTAAAGAGTACATTCTCTCGGGTGACGTTATGCAAACGGTCATCGCGCAACGAATGTCTATCCCCTTTGAAGCAGAGCCGTTGGATTTATACCGCGCCCTTCGCTGCTTGAATCCTTCGCCGTATATGTACTTTTTAAACCTCGAAGACTTCTATATTGTCGGTTCATCACCCGAAATTTTAGCCCGTGTTGAAGACAACGAAGTCACCGTCAGACCCATCGCAGGGACTCGTAAACGAGGGGCGACAGAAGAACAAGATTTAGCCTTAGAAAAAGAACTATTAGCCGACCCTAAAGAAATTGCAGAACACCTAATGCTCATCGACCTAGGTCGAAACGATGCAGGCCGAGTGAGCAAAATAGGCACGGTAAGGCTCACCGACAAGATGGTTGTAGAGCGTTACTCTCATGTGATGCATATCGTATCAAACGTCAAAGGTCAGCTAAAAGAAGGGGTTTCTCCCATTGATGTACTCAAAGCAACGCTACCTGCCGGAACGCTCAGCGGCGCACCAAAAATCAGAGCGATGGAAATCATCGACGAGCTAGAACCCGTTAAACGGGGGGTATATGGTGGCGCTGTAGGCTATCTATCTTGGAATGGTAATATGGATACCGCGATTGCTATTCGAACGGCGGTCATTAAAGACAAAAAGCTGCATATTCAAGCGGGTGCTGGCGTAGTTGCGGATTCTATACCGAGGCTCGAATGGAAAGAAACCATGAATAAAGGCCGGGCCATTTTTAAAGCCGTTGCCATGGCCACTAAAGGGCTAGACGGCTAACAACTGGGTGGGCAAAACACACCCTAGTTGATTAAAATATGTGCTGTTGATACTTGTTCTATTGAAACTTATTGCTACTGGAGCAATTTATGCTTCTTATGATCGACAATTATGACTCATTCACCTACAACGTCGTCCAGTATTTGGGCGAACTAGGGGCGGATGTGCAGGTTCATCGTAATGATGAAATCACTATCGAACAGATAAAAGCGCTCAACCCAGAGAAAATTGTGATTTCTCCCGGCCCTTGTACACCCAACGAAGCAGGTATTTCCATGAAGGTAATTGAAACCTTCGCCGGCAAACTACCTATATTGGGCATCTGCCTTGGACATCAGAGCATTGGCCAAGTTTTTGGTGCCAAAGTCGTTCGGGCGGGCCAAGTGATGCACGGCAAAACATCGATGATTAAACATGCTGATGCCGGTGTATTTAAGGGGCTCACAAACCCTTTTGAAGCGACCCGTTATCACTCATTAGTCATCTGTAAAAATCATCTTCCAGACTGCCTAGAAGTGACGGCTTGGACAGAAAACCAAGACGGCAGCATGGAAGAAATTATGGGCGTGCGCCATAAAACACTGGATATCGAAGGGGTTCAATTTCACCCTGAGTCGATTCTCACCCAGCACGGCCATGATCTATTGAAAAATTTTTTAGATAAATAATGTCTAAAACAACACAAGAATTAAAAAAAGAATAGATAAAGGAACCTCTATGGATATCAAAGCTGCACTTAAAGCGGTTGTCGATCGCAGAGACCTCTCAACTGAAGAGATGCAGACTGTCATGCGCGAAATCATGACAGGGCAAACAACAGACTCACAAATAGGCGGCTTTTTAGTCGGCCTTCGCATGAAAGGCGAAAGTATCGACGAAATAACCGGCGCAGCTCAAGTCATGAGAGAGCTTGCCACCCAAGTTGATATTAAAGGCGAATACCTTGTTGATACCTGCGGAACAGGCGGGGATGGCTCTAACTTATTTAACGTATCAACCGCTAGTGCCTTTGTTGTTGCGGCCGCCGGCGCGCAAGTCGCTAAACATGGTAACCGCGGCGTTAGCAGCAGCACTGGCAGTGCCGATGTGCTTGAAGCCGCAGGTATTAATCTTAATATTACCGCTGAGCAAGTGGCGCGTTGTGTCGATGAAATTGGACTTGGCTTTATGTTCGCACCCGGCCACCACAGCGCAATGAAGCATGCTATCGGTCCGCGTAAAGAAATGGGTTTAAGAACTATTTTCAATATGCTTGGCCCAATGACAAACCCCGCAGGCGTTAAAAACCAGGTCATTGGCGTGTTTAGTCAAGCGCTTTGCCGCCCTATGGCTGAAGTGCTTAAGCGCTTAGGCAGCGAGCATGTGCTAATTGTTCATTCAGCCGACGGGCTTGATGAAATCAGTATTGCCAATAAAACCTATATAGCCGAACTGAAAAATGGCGACATTACTGAATATACAATTACACCAGAAGACTTTGATATTCAAAGTAAAAGCCTTATTGGATTAACCGTTGAAAACGCGCAAGAGAGCCTCGCGCTAATCAAAGCGGCGTTAGGCAAAGACCATTCAGACAAAGCCAACAATGCGCGTGATATCATCACACTCAATGCGGGTGCAGCCATTTATGTATCAGATCTAGCAGACACGCTAGAAGACGGCATCGCCATGGCGGCAGACGCCATTGGAAGTGGCCTAGCACTGGCAAAAATTAATGACTTAGCAAGTTTCACCACACTGCTAAAAGACTAAAGAGCTTAATTCTGTCATGAACACCACTGATACGATACCCGCCTCTACGCCAACAATTTTGAAAACCATCGTTGAGCGTAAATGGCAAGAAGTTGGAGAACGCCAGAAGATTCTATCACTGGCAAACTGCAAGGCAATGGCGTTTGATCAACCTCCAACACGAGGTTTCGTAGAGGCTATCGCTACCAAAATAAGCGCGGGCAAGCCTGCCGTTATTGCAGAAATAAAAAAAGCCTCACCGAGCAAAGGGGTGATTCGCGAAAATTTCATCCCCGCTGAGATTGCGGTAAGCTATGAGACAGCAGGCGCTGCGTGCTTATCGGTGCTCACCGATCATGATTTTTTTCAGGGGCATGAAGACTACCTCAAGCAAGCGCGCAATGCCTGCTCTCTCCCGGTGATTCGAAAAGACTTTATGGTTGACCCATACCAGATTTTTGAAAGCAGAGTCATTGGCGGTGATTGCATTCTATTAATTGCAGCTTGCCTCAGCACTGGTCAAATGCAAGACCTCGCAGGCCTTGCCAAAGAGGTCGGTCTCGATGTATTAGTTGAAGTGCACAACGCCCAAGAGCTCGAAAGTGCTTTAACCCTCAATACCAAACTACTCGGCATCAATAATCGAGACTTACACTCTTTTGACGTGTCACTGAATACCACGTTCGAATTACTAAAAAGCATCCCAGAAAACCGTATTGTAGTGACAGAAAGCGGCATTAATAGCGCTTTAGATGTTCAACAAATGCAGCAACATCATGTCAACAGTTTTTTAGTAGGCGAGTCATTTATGCGCGCCGATGACCCAGGGCAAAAGCTATCTGAACTTTTCTTCTAGTTTTCGTTCTCTGTTAATTACTTAGACCCTACTGCTACCCGTTTGGTAGTGCTAGGGTTTTTCTTTCAAACCCTACATATTTCCCCTTCAATGTTTGTATTTTGAACTATAGTTATATATAGATAGCGCTCAAAACACCATCACATTCATATAACTTATATGTGGTTTCTCGATTGCCAAAGCACAGGGTAAATAAAAGCTTATCAATAACGCTTAAAATCGTTTTGATGGCTTCTACTATACTTGCGTTAGCTGTCTCATTGTCAGACTGGCTAGTTTACAAAAACGCAAAGGAACTATTACTAAGCTCTACTTTAAGTAAGATGGAGGGCACTTTATCGCTTGAAATTGAGAGAATCACAGGGGAAATAGACCAAGCCCGAGAGCAAGCAGAGCAACTTGCAGACGCTGCAATTGTACAGGGCTTTTTATTCACGCTCGCCCCTCCTAAAGGTAACGATAATCAAGCCACAACAAACACTAAATTAGTCGAAATAGAGGGCTGGAGGCGTTACTTAGAAGAACAGTTCACTCGGTTGATTCAATCCAAAAACTACTTGCAAGTTCGACTTATAAACGCAGAAAACGGCATGGAGCTTGTTAGGGTAAATCGCGATCGCGAAGCGTTTATGCCAGAACGGGTAAGAGGCGATGAACTGCAAAACAAAAGTAATAGAGACTATTTTAAGAAGGGCCGATCTCTAAAAAACGGTGAGATTTATATTTCAGATATCACCTTAAATCGTGAAAATGGTCAAATAGTCACCCCCTACCAACCGACGCAGAGAATCGTATCCCCCGTTTATTTTGATGCCAATAAATTTTCCTCAGGTAGCAATACAGAGGTATTAGAGCTAGCCGAACAATTGCGCCGTTTCGATCAAATCCGAACACTCACCTCGATGCGAATAGCACAGTCAGGCAACCTAGCTTGGCACAACCGCTACAGCCAAACAATCTCAAATTTGAACGACTTCCTCAGCCAAATGGATCAATTCACTGCAGTTGAAGACGCGGTAACCCTTAATGAACTTAAGTTGACGCATACCGATCTACAACAGTCTGAGAGCTTGGTTATTGATTATGTTCGCCGCGGATTACTGATTGACGCAACCCAACGAATTATCAGCAAGCAGTACTGGCAACAAAAAAGGCATTTTAAAAACACGCTTGAAGAACTGATATCAATGCTAGAAAGCAGGCACCAAGCCACAAGCTTTAGACACACACCTAAAGCGTTAATTGTCATCAATACAGATGCCTCAACGTTACTCAGTACATTAAATAATACAGGTTCAGACAAAACCTTACTGGTTAACAGCCAAGGTCAATATATTCATCATCCAGATAAACGTAGACGTTGGGCATTTGAACGCAACCCAGACACTCAAGATGTAAAAATCGATGAGCCTTGGGTTTGGCAAGCCTTATCAGAAACTCAGAAGCCTAAACCCTCATTTGATCAGCACAGTGAACTACACATCACAGGGAAAATTCTTTATGCCAATGATGACCCGCATCGGTTCCTAGGCTTGGTTATTACGCAACCAGAAGAAGCCGTACTAAAACCTATTCAGGCTTTCAAAACCCAATCTATCTATGTGTCGATTCTAGCGATACTGCTATCGGGCCTCGCCATTGCATTATTCACACGCCGCCAACTTAAGCCAATATCTATTCTTACTCGGCAAGCCAAGCTGATTACCGCAGGCTACGACCGCTCAACATTAAAAATACCTAATGCAAAAGGCGAAGTTAAAACCATGGTTGACGCCTTTGAGTCACTCATTGAGAAACTACAACACCAAACTCAAGAAGCAAATGAAAATGCACGTGCAGTATCTCAGCTTGCAGAAACATTAGAGCAACGGGTTAAAAGCCGAACAGCAGAGCTCGCTGAATCGATGTATAAAGCCGAAGCGGCGTCTATCGCTAAAAGTCAGTTTATGGCAACCATGAGTCATGAAATCCGTACACCAATGAATGGTGTTTTAGGTATGGCACAGCTATTAGATAATAGTGAGCTAACCGAACAACAGCGATACTACCTCCGCACTATCAACCAATCAGGTCAGGCGCTACTCGGCATTATTAACGATATTCTCGACTTCTCTAAGATTGAGTCTGGAAAATTGGAGTTAGAGCCCATCGAGTTTGACTTAGAGCATATCGCCCATGATGCATTGCATCTGTTGGTTGCCACCGCAGAGCAAAAAGGGCTGGAGTTAATATTTAACTACGATATTCATTGTCCTCGTCATTTCAAAGGTGACCCAGGGCGTATCCGTCAGGTTTTAATCAATCTAATTGGCAACGCCATAAAGTTCACTGAAGAAGGCTACATTCAACTTAATATTCGCTACGATGATAGCCAGCACCTGCCCCTTAGCATTGAAATAATTGACTCAGGCATTGGTATATCTAAAGAGCAACAAGAAAGTTTGTTTGAGGCGTTCACGCAAGCCGACGCATCAACCACCCGCCGTTATGGCGGAACAGGGTTAGGATTAACCATTAGTAAGCGTATCATAACGTTAATGAACGGCACTATTGGTGTTAATAGCGAAGCAGGTCAAGGCACTACATTTTGGTTTAAGTTACCCCTCCCCCCCAGCCAAAGCCCTTCACAATTTACACGCGCTAATATAGATAATGTTAAGGTATTAATCATTGACGACAACCATATTAATTGCGTGATTCTAGAAGACCTACTTCAATACTGGGGGCTTATTACCGTTACTGCCACCAACCGCCAACAGTCGATAGCCGCATTAGAACACGCCATTAAAATTAAAGACCCCTTTCAGTTAGTGCTGCTTGATTACATGATGCCAGACTGTGATGGATTAACACTCGGCAAAGAAATTAACGATAACTACAAACTCCCCCAAATCATGCTTACGTCAGCAACAGACGAAAACAGCCCAAAGGCGCTACATAAAGCAGGCATTTCAATTTGCCTAAGCAAGCCATACAGCTCAAAAACACTTAAGAACGCACTCGAAATTGCACTTGATAAAAACAACGAAACGTTATTGCTCAAACCCCGTTCGCAATATGAAGTCAATAACCATCGGGGTTGTTCAACTGTTGATATTAAACTCAATGGAAAAGTCCTACTAGTTGAAGATAACCTCGTCAACCAAGAGGTCGCCAAAGGCTTTTTGAATCAACTGGGGCTTGAAGTGGATGTTGCTGAAAATGGTTTAGTTGCCATAGACCGACATAAAACAAGTTTCTATGACTTAATTTTGATGGACTGTTTAATGCCAATCATGGATGGCTTTGAAGCGACGCGAAAAATCAGGTTGCAAGAGACCGGCAACAGGCACACACCTATCATTGCCCTAACAGCCAATGTGATGGCAAGCGATCAACAAAGCTGTAAAGAAGCCGGTATGGATGATTTTGTGGGTAAACCTATTGAACAAGATGAGCTAGTTAGGAAGCTCAGCCACTGGCTAGGCCAAGAAATAGAACCTTCGGAATCGCCCTCCCATTTAACGCCTAAAATCGAGGAAAACACAGTGGAAGATAAAGGCTTAATGGTTTCGGAAGAGCGATTTAATAAGATGCGGGCTCAGCTTAAAACACATTTTCAGTCCATTTTTTCTGCTTATTTGATGGAAAGCGATGCACTAATAGTAGGCTTAAAAGAAGCAGGCGAGAAAGGCGATATAGACACGATGATCATCGCCGTTCACAGCCTTAAGTCGAGTAGTGCCGCATTAGGCGCAGAACAGCTTTCATCTCTTGCAGAATCCCTTGAATCCCTTTACGAAAAAGGTAACACCCAAAACTGGAAAGCTGACGCCGACAACCTCTCTGATATTTTTCAAAAGACCAAGCAAGAGATGGAAACACTTAACGAGGCGAATTTAAAAAATTGAAGTATTTATTGCATCTACGTACCCAAAAAACCGCAGCTAAGAGCAGCGCCTACAATAAAATACCTAGCAGGGTCTGACACGTTAGTGCGATTTTTTATTCAATCACATTCCGTTAAATTTAATTCTGGTTAACGATGGAAGATAATAGTAACGGCCTTAATCATCCTCTCCCTTATCTCGTCGTCCTTCCCCTTTCTTCATGCGTTTTTCCATCATCCGCTGCATTTTCTGTTTTTGCTCATCGGTTAAGATGGCATAAATCTCTTTTCTAACCTCCGCTGACTTCAGTATTTTAGTTTTCAACTGCGCAGCAGCAGCATCGGCATGTTTTTCAGCTTTAGCATGGTATTCTGGGTCATCAGGAGTTATCGACAACATCTCCTGACGCATCCCCCGACGAGCCATCTTATTCGTTTTACCGTCCTCTTTAGCGCGCGTTAAAATCGCCTTCAGTTGGGTTTCCTGCTCGTCCGTCATATCCAGCTTATCTGATAGACGCTCCATTTTTTTCTCATATTTTTCACTGCATTCGTGCTTATCTTTTCCAAACCATCCCGATTCAGCATTTGCAGTGCCTATAGTAAACAAACCCGCCGCGATGATTGTAGGTACAACGAGCGCCATTCGAGTTCTTTTATTGGTCATCAGTGTTTTCATATGTAATTCCTACCTTATTTATCTCTATTGTTTGTCACATGCGAAGCGCTTGTCGCTTCGAACGCTTAACTATGAACACAAGGCGAGTTTACCAAGCAGGATGTAAAGCAACGTTTGGGAGGTGTAAAGAAGATGTAAAGATAGCGAGTAACCACCTTTACAGATTTATCTCTATGCTAGAATCAAGCGTGTGTTTATCCATAAAAGATTAAAAGCATGGCCTCCGTATTCCCGAGGATGACGAGACCAAACAATTATTACGTGATGAAATTATAATGAACTCACCGCACCTATTATTGGTTGAAGATGATTCAGAAATCAGTGAACTATTAGTGACGTTATTATCTAAAGAAGGTTTTAATATCACCTGCGCCTTTGATGGTAATGATGGCTTAGATAAAGCGCAGCTACAGACGTTTGACTTACTGATACTCGATATCATGTTACCTGGGCGAGACGGTCTAGAGGTGCTGCGTGAGCTTCGTAAATCCAAAAACACCCCTGTATTAATGCTGACCGCTAGAGGTGATGATATAGACCGAATTGTGGGGTTTGAAATGGGCGCAGATGACTACCTGCCTAAACCCTTTAACCCGCGTGAATTGATCGCACGTATTAAAGCGATTCTAAGACGTGTAGGGTTAGACCACGAAGCGTCTAAGCATGATACACCCGCCTCATTAACAACCCAAGATATAGAAGTGAAACCTCAGAGTAGACAAGTCTTTCTCAACTCAAAAGAAGTTGAACTCACCAATGCCGAATATAATATCTTAGTTGAACTATTAAGCCATCAAGGTGAGGTTATTGATAAAGCAGCGCTCACTCAACGCGCGCTAGGAAGAAAACTAACCCTGTATGACCGTGCTATTGATATGCATGTTAGTAATCTCAGGAAAAAGCTCGGCGATACACCTGAAGGGCAGCCTCGTATTAAAACCATTCGAGGTGTCGGTTATTTATTCCAGGTTACTGAAAAGGTATCGCGTTAAATGAATAATCACCCCACCAACAGACCCTCAACTAAAAACCGTTATACACTCTTTTTAAAGATTATGGGGGTCTTTTGGGCCACGCTCTTATTAACCACCATTGCCAATATCACCATCACCTCCCAAATTAGCAATATCGAACATAAAGCCGAAAAGGTTCAAAGCAAAATTGAAAGTCTCGCAAACGACGGCGTAACGGTTTACGAAACCTCAGGCGAAAAAGCGCTCAACAAATGGTATAAGCGTATCTATGAGGACGATGAAATAAGGGCTGTGCTTTACCTTGTCAGTAGTGATGATAGAGTACTTAAACGCGAAAAATTAGGCAGACCGGTTGCAAGTAGTCGGCACCGGGACAAAGATGTCAAAGATGTCAAAGATGTCAAAGATGATAATGACCACCAAAAGGATGATCATTACCGCACAAACAAGTACCTTGAAAAACGCGGGGATCGTAAACACTTTGACGTGCCCCTCCTTCCAATCAAGACTCGCATCTCAGTCATATCGCACAATGGAGCGCATTACCAACTAAAGGTATTGCCATCCCCCTATATTCACAAAGAGCTGAGGTCTCCCAAAGAGTACCGCTGGCTACGCCTATTAATCACCCTTGGCATTATTCTTATTGCATCACTGTGGTTAAGTCGGCATGTGGTCAAACCCGTGATTACCCTCAAGCAGGCAAGCCAAAAAATGGCTGCGGGGGAACTATCTACCCGCGTCGGCAGTAGTATCGGCAATCGAAAAGATGAACTTGGCCAGCTCGCTACATCATTTGATGAAATGGCTAAACAATTAGAAAAAACCATCACCGGACAAAAGCAGTTACTTAGAGATATTTCTCATGAAATTAGAACACCCTTAACTCGACAGCGTATCGCCATTGATCTCGTCAGAACGCTTGTGGAAGACAACCCCTCTTCTGCCAGTCTGCTTGATAAAATTGAATCACAAAACAATAAACTTAACGAACTTATTGAGAACCTGCTGACACTTAATCGGTTAAACGACGGAGCAAGTCAGCTATCTATCGAGCCCGTTGATTTAACGCCCTTAATTAGAGAACTACTTGAAGATGCAGAAATCGAAGCCAGCATCAAAAAGATCACGCTAATGCAGCAAGGGCTAGAGTCTGTAGTGGTTAATGGTAACCGGACACTGCTGGCGAGAGCATTTGAGAATATCGTCGGCAACACCCTTAAATACAGCCCCGAAAATGCCATTGTCTCAGTGGATATTTCAACGGCAGACAACGGCGTCATTGTCGAAATTACCGACCAAGGACCAGGGCTTAGTGAAGAAGAAATACGGCAAGTATTTACCCCCTTTTACAGAGCCGATAACTCGCGTACTCAGTCAACCGGAGGTTATGGGCTAGGGCTCTCGATTGTGAAGCAGGTGGTTGATCTACACGATGGTAAAGTGAAGCTTTACTCTCCTGAAGAGGGAGGACTTTGTGTGAGGGTTTATCTTCCCTTGCCAAGTTAAGCGGGAATCCACAATTTTATTGAGAATAATAGCGCCTCGCATACGCGAGGATGACAATAGGTATAGTCACGAAGGCGTCTATAATAAGGGACTTTGGAAAATTAATTACCTAGTGATCAAACACGTACCCGACTGAACGTCTACTTTTAAAATATTCAGGATGTTTAGGATCGTCTTCGAAATATTTACGAAAGCGAGCAACAAAGTTATCGACTGTTCGAGTGGTCAAACTTTTTGAGAAACCCCATGCAATTTCAAGTATCTCGCCACGCGAGAGCACCACACCACGATTGGCAATAAACATTCTGAGCAGCCGTAGCTCTTGCTCAGTTAACGAGACTTCTTGGCCTTTGCAAAAAGCGACCGCATGCTTAAAGTCGATGTTATTACCACCAAAAGTATAGCTATCAAGCGCTTCAACAGACGTAGTAGCTGATTCAGGCTTTAACCAGCTATCTCGCGTTAATAGGCGGTCTATGCGCAATAAGAATTCATCTAGATTAAACGGCTTTGAAAGGTAATCATCAACGCCATTAGCTAACCCTTTAACTCGATCTTCTGCCGAACTTTTTGCAGATAAAATCAGTATTGGCAAACGCTCATCTTCGAGTCGAATGCTCTTCAACACCGAGATACCATCAATACCTGGCAACATAATGTCTAGCACCACTAAGTCAGGCTGCCAGTGCTTCCAATCACTCAACCCCGTAGGGCCCGTCTCGGAAATTTTAACATCATAGCCTTGCAGCTGGAGATTAACCCTAATACCTTCAGCAATGTGTCGTTCGTCTTCAACTACTAAGATACGTTTACGCTGGGCTGGCTTATCCATTATTTTTAACTCTCTCTCGTACTTTACAAGAAGGTAACGTCACCACAAATGTCGACCCCCGCCCTTTGCCTTCACTTCGAGCCTTTATCTTGCCACTATGAGCTGCAACAATATTCTGAACAAGATAAAGCCCTAACCCACTGCCTTTAGCCGACATAAGATTAGAATCGCCTACTTGGTAGAACTTCTTAAAGATTTTCTGGCTTTGTGATCGATCAATACCAATACCGTTATCTGTAAACGTTATAACAATATTTTGTGCATTTCTTTCAAACCGAACACTGAGTGATGGCTCATCAGACTCATTATATTTAAACGCATTGGTCGCCAAATTAATCAGTAGCATTTCAAACAAGGGCGCATTAAGTGCAATGTTATAGCGCCCTTCTTTCGGGGGCTCAACCGCCACAACACCCGTTTGAAATAAGTGGGCATTATGCTCATAAAAAGAAGTAATAAATGAAACCGCGTCATGCTCAACAAACGTGCCCTTAAAATGTTTACTCTCAATACTGCCAAGGTCTAATATATTGGTGATATTCTCAGATAAACGATGAACATCCTGCAACATGTAACGTATATATTTTTGCTGATCCTCTTTACTGAGATCATGCCGTTGAAAAGTTTCCAAGTAGAGTTTCAACGACGTGACGGGGGTTTTCAATTCATGAGTAAAATTATTGATAAAGTTATTTTGCAGACGGTATAACTGCTGCATTTTTTGATTATAAACAAAACTCATCGACAAGCCGGTTAGAATTAAGCCCACCAGCAAAGACAACACCACAATGACTAACGCAGTCTGAGACTCAAAGACTTGCCGAGGATCTATACCGAACTTTAAAACAGCCTCTTCTAACCCACTGCTTATTTCAATATACCAATAAATATAAAGAACAAATGAAGACACCAGTGCGACAATGGAGAATATGAAAATAAAAACCCCATTAGGCATTTGTTTATTTTGCTTCACTGCTGTTTCTTCCCTTCAAATATAACAACTTATGTAAAAGTTTTGTAAAAGCAACGCTAATACAGCACTTGATCAAGTAGTTCTACTGGTATTGAAACACAATAGCACCACAATATAGCTCAACGACAAATAATGCATAACTGAGCTGTTTATAGCTTTTAAACAGTGCAGTGATAATAACACGGGTTACTGGAGAGAGACTTCACAGTGGTAAAATCTCAAGAAGCATTTAATTTTTACTCGCACCTAGCCGGCATGATTGCATCGGTAATCGGTACATTATTTTTACTCAACCTAGCCACCGGCTCTGCGTCGATGGTCGTTACAGCGTTGGTCTACGGGCTTTCGATTACGTTTTTGTTCTCGGCAAGTTCGCTTTATCACATGTTCAAGAAACAAGAGAATGAACTCTCTTTTTGGCGCAAGATGGACCGTTTAGCCATCTTCTTTATGATTGCTGGCTCTTACACGCCTGTTTGTTACTTCTTTTTAGATAATGACTGGCGTCTACCGATGATTGCTATTCAGTGGGGGTTAGTCGCCTTTGGCGTTTGCTCGCAGCTATTTTTCCCTCGCGCGCCTAGAATGATCTATGCAGTCATCTTCTTAATTATGGGTTGGATGCTGGTATTCCCAATGAAACATATTCTGAGTGTCATGACACCGCTACAAGAGACTCTGCTCTTTGCAGGTGGCATTGCCTACACCATCGGCGCGATTGTCTACGCCATTAAAAAGCCTCTGATGATGCCTGGTATATTCAGTTTTCATGAGCTATTTCATGTCATGGTGTTGATTGGTTGGGCTTGTCACTATGCGCTTATCTATACCGCGTTTTTAACCGCCAGCATCGCCTAATGAATAGCCACTTTACTAGCACAGCCAAGGCCAAGTCACTACCACTATTATGCCAACAACGACTGGATGATGAGCGTCAGCTTTTTGCGTCTGATTACCAAAAATACTACCTTGAAGGTGAAACTAAAGCCCAACACATCGGCGAACCTTACCTTCTGCACAACCCTGGCTCAACGCGAGGAGTATTGCTCATACATGGTTTAATGGCCGCCCCCGAAGAAGTAAGAGAGTGGGCGGATTTTTTATTCTCTAAAGGTTTTACCGTTTATGCCCCTAGAATGGCAGGCCACGGAACCTCTGCCGATGATCTCGCACAACGCAAAAGGGGTGAATGGATTGAGTCTGTCAACCGAGGACATGAAATTCTAAAAATGTGCTGTGACCGCATCACGGTAGCAGGTTTTTCAACCGGCGGCGCTATCGCGCTTCATCAAGCCATTAGCAAACCCAACACGTTCGAAGCACTCATTAGCATCAGCGCCCCTCTTAAATTCAAAACGTTTTCAGCGCATTTCGCCCGTCCTGTAAACCTTTGGAATTCAGCGTTACGCACATTCGATAGCCTTATGCCCAGCATCGTTAATACCGCTCTTCTCCGCAAAGAGTTTGCAACCAATCATGCTGATAACCCTCATATCAATTATCTACGCTGCCCCGTCAGTAGTATTGCTGAGATTCAACGGTTGATGAAAGGTGTTGAGAAAAACATAGCCACCTTGTCGATACCTACGCTTATTATCCACGGAACACATGACCCAAAAGTCGATGTGGAAAGTGCGCGAGAGTTGTTTAAAAAATTACCCGATGGGGAGAAGTATTACAAAGAGATCGACTTTCATTTGCATGGAATTATTAGAGGGTATATTGCTCAGACGGTGTTTCGTGAGGTCGATAACTTTTTGAATAGCCCGCGTCAAACTACCAAGCGCGGGTTCAACAGAGAAACCTGACCGTCAAAAAGCTTAGAACCTTCTCATTGAGCCTTCTTCGCCACCAATAAAGCATCTGACTTACTCGTATCGCTTAGCATTTCTTCTGATACAAAAATCTTTTCAACGTCTCGTATTAGCTGGGGCTCGCCAGTTCCTAGTTTATGCTGATAGATGGCATCAAAGGCTAAAACATTTTTCACATATCGTCGAGTTTCATCATAGGGGATCGTTTCGACCCAGACATCAATCGGCAGTCCGGCTGATGATTCTACCCATTTTTTAACTCTATGAGGGCCTGCGTTATATGCAGCGGTGG